>JAITQA010000005.1 GCA_031289145.1 Dysgonamonadaceae bacterium
CGATTTTGTTTCGGCAATTTCATCCAAAAAAGGAAATGTATCGTTTGTCTGAAAAGCAAGGGCATTTTTTACAATGTTTTGCTCTACAGTCAATTGATTGTCCCATGCCTGTACCTGACCTTGGGCATGGCCGGTATACGAAGCAATAAACAAAACCGATAAAAATAAATAAATTCTTGGTTTTGCGCTGTCAAAAGCGCTTTTCTTTACATTCATATTTTTAAAAATTAGCTTTTATTAAAACATATCCAAAAGAATATACTCCAACCATACATAATTAAAGTTATCCAGCGTTAAACAAATACCGCTCAATCCGCCCAGGATAGATAAATCTATCACTTTTTGATTTGTATACCTGTCTATGTTATGATAATCATACCTTTTCAGTAAAACAGAAGTATGTTTTTGCCACAAATCTTCCGCTTTTCCAAAAATTTCATCCGGATAGAGGCTATTCAACAGTTTATACAAAATATAATTACCTGATGAACCGGATATGATACAGGAATCGTATATCATCGTATCTTCCAATGTAGCACGCAATGTCGTTTTTCTTGCCATCGTCAATGCGTTTTGTTCTATATTTTTATCTCCCAATAATCTGCCGGTTGCCAATAATTGAAATGCTGCTGTCAATTCCCCATACGTCCAGCACATTCTGCATGGCGAATCAGCGTTAACAGTAGCCGGATAATAATTGTAATTCGTTTTTTCCAATTTGCAGAAAATGATATCAAGCGCCCGTTTCTGAATCTCCAGGGATTCTTTCGGGAAAATGCCCTTGCGGACAAAAGTATTACAGATAGAAAGAACGCCCAGTATACCTGCATGTAATCCCAAGTTTGTACTTTCCGGGTAATTTTTTGAAAGCAATTCGTAATTATCCTTATCGTTTTTTCTAACCGCTTTCAATAGAAAATCCAGCAATAATTTACAATATTCCGGCTGCTTGATTGCCAACAAATGTCCTATACTCCCATTATAATAATAATCCCAATTATTCTGATTCAGCGAAGCAACAAAACCATCAACAGTTATCTTTTCTAAAGCATAAATATCTTTTTCCGAAAAGGAAAGCAAATCAATTGCTTTGAGATAATTCAGCAACCATAAAACGCCGGCAGAACCGGAAACGATTCCCGTCATTGCATATTTATCAATACCCAGTAATTGTTGCAGATAAAAATCTGTAATTTTATAACAGGCAGGATTGGCTGTTTGTAAATATTTATTTGCATATAATACGCACAACCCAATTTTGTCCGGCAGGGTAAAGTTGTATCCGGACTCTTTATAAAACGCTATTTTTGAATATATTTCCGTAAGCATAGTTTGTATCGTATCTGTTGATTCGTTTTATGATATTAATAACATTTCATCCCAAATTTGTTTGTCGTCTTCCAAATAAGATAAGAGAACAAGCCCAACTCCGGCTATACCCATAAGCAAGGAATAATTACAAACCAAACCATCTTGATAATGCGTTTTGTAACCGGCTAAACCATCTTCGAAGTGAGCGAAATCCAAAGTTCGGTCTATCCAATACTGAACTGAATCCTTGAATTCCGTTCGCTTTGTTTCAAGATACATCCTGTTATATATCATGGCAATACCGGCGCTTCCATGGCAAATACCGGCATCTTTCACATAATTATCCGTTAAAGATAAACGTTGTGTTGAAGAAAGGAGGCATGCTAATCCTTTATCCTGCCACTCCATATTACGGATGGCCTTTCCTGCAAGCCACAACGACATGGCAATGCCTAAATCGCCGTAGCACCATGCAAGCCGACTTTTCGCAATAAAAGAAGGTTTGTTTTCTAAAGATTGATTAGGGAAAAAAGAGCCGAATTGGTGAAAATCTATTTGCTGTGATAGAATATAATTGATTGCGCCATGCAACATTTCCATCACTTTCGAATCGCAATATCCACTTGTCACAACGCGCGACAAAAAAATAACGATACCGGCCATACCATGGGACAGCGCAATATTATATCCCCAAGCATTTTTTTCAGGATCTATTAAAAATTTCCATTTGAAAATACCGGTAACACTATCCTTTTCTGCTGTATTGTAAAGAAAATCAATAAGTTCTTGTATTTGTTCCGGATTTGTTCCGCTCTTTAGAAATAATAAGCCTACTCCAAGAGCGCCATGCATATAATCATAATTTTGTACCTGAATATCGTATCGCATTTTGTTTACAAGATAAAGATTGAATTCCGGTTGCATGTTGCTGACATCAATATCTATAAAATTATTTTCCCGTAAAAACGCAAATAAATACAATACTCCCGAAAGTCCACCGGAAAAAGTGTGTGTGTTAATATCTTTCACGAGTCTTTCCAATAGCGTTTCTGCATAAGATTCCGCTAAACAGCTAAATTTTTTATCTCCCGTGTATCGAGCATAATAAAAAAGAAAAAGCAACAAGCCGAATTCACCGCTATATAAACCTAAATAATCATCTTTCAGACCTTTTTGAATCTTCTTACCGATACAATCGGCGATTGAATCAATTCTTTTCTTCATAATGGGTTGCATATTGTATCAAAATTACGCACAAATATTATTACAAAGTAATGAAATAAAAAATAAACCGGCAAACATTTATGAGAACAATTTCAAATTTTTGAAAGTAAGTTTTTGAAAGTTTTTGTTCACATAAATTTCAGGTGTAAAGTTTCACATAAATTTTGGAATAAAATCAAAAAAAATTGGGCAAATCTTGTCCAACTTTCCGGACAAAACAGTACCTTTGTTGTACAAAAAAATAAAACCGGTTATGAGTATAGGTGATAATCTTAGAGTTATAAGGAACAGGAATAATGTTTCGCAGCAGGAAATTGCTGATTTTCTGGGTGTTGATCGCAAACGTATGTGAGTTGGGAAGCAAGTGCAGCCGACATCAAAAGTTCATATATTCCCAAGTTGGCAGAGTTTTTACATGTGGAAATAAATGACTTATTCCGGGAAAAAGCCACTGATATAGTTATTAATCAACATAATACAGATAATAAAGACAGTTCTGTAAATGGAATTGTTCTTCTATTAACCGATAAAGAGGCTGTAAACCGGCTTGTTGAAGTTATGAAAGAAAGATTTGAAAACAAATAGCCGACTTTCATTGCGTTTTAGAAAAAGGGAGTATAGAGCAAAATGCACCTCTTCAATATGCAAGGATTTCTTTTACCTTTTTTATCACTTCCGGAATCGCAGCTGCCACTTCCGGCGACAAATCCATCCCGACTTCGCTGATGTCCGCCACCGAAACCACAATCAACTGAATTTCGGGCGAAATACCCGAAAGCGCCATGGCTTCTATCATGTCGCGCAACCCGATTTCGTGAGCGCTCATTAAAAGTGGAAAATCGGAGGCATAATGTGGACGAATCAGACGCACCGTGCCGGGCGGATAGCTATCCAAAGTGGCGTCAATCATGATGATACGGCTGTATTCCTGAAGGAAACCAATCAGATGTAACCCCCCGGTTCCGCCGTCCATCAAGCGGACGCCGGAGGGCAAATCTTCTTTTTCCAAGGCTTGAATCACATGGATACCGATACCTTCATCTTTCAACAGCAAATTGCCTACGCCAAGAATCAGTATATTCATGATTCCGGAAGCGCATCTTCTTTGGTTCCAACCGTATTGGCTTCTGCGGCAACTACCTCTTCTTCGATAAATTTCCATCCGCCAATCATGGAGGATGTCACGCCTCGCCGTTCGATATAGTCGTGGTAGAAAACCAAATAGACATGCACAATGGCGAAAATGATAAAGAACCACATCAGTATATGGTGGATATAACGTACCGTCAGGTCTCCTCCCAAGAAAGGAATCACCCAGGCAAACATATTCGGGAGAAAAGCCTTGCTCATTTGGGCATATAGTCCGAATCCGGTAAGACATTGCAACAGAAAAGCCAAAAACAGTCCGAAATAAATGATGGACGCCAATGCATTGTGCCCGATACTGTCGACCGGTTTTTTCTTTACCATCAGGATATCGACCTGAATCACATCGAACAGCTCTTTCCATTGGGCTTTTGTGTAGGGAATGAAATTTTTCCATCCGGCATACCTGTTTCCTACAAATCCCCAATAAATGCGGAACATGAAATTAAAAAGGAAGATAAATGCCGTTACAAAATGGATGAAACGCACGATGCCGAACCAGAAACTGAAATTCGCTTCATTTCCGCTCATGATGGCGGGCGGATTGGCAATGATAAAGCCCGTAATACACAAAATAACGATGCACAAGGCGTTTACCCAGTGGTATACTCTCACGGGTAATTCCCAGACATAGACCTCAACTAATTTTCTTGTACGATTTTTCATAAAAAAACCATTAAAAAGTATCCGTTTGATGCACATAGTCTCCTTTTTCATCATAGAGATGTACGGCGCAAGCCAGACAAGGGTCGAAAGAGTGAATGGTACGCAGGATTTCCAAGGGGAGCTTGGGGTCGTGTACAGGCGTACCTATCAGCGAAGATTCGAAAGCCGAAAGGTTTCCGTTTTCATCACGGGGAGAAGCGTTCCATGTAGTGGGAACGACCAACTGGTAATTTTCCACACGTTTGTCTTTGATTTTGATGAAGTGTGCCAAGGCGCCTCTGGGCGCTTCCGACAGTCCGACTCCTTGCGCTTCTTTCGGCCATTTGTTTTCATCCCACAGTTCATGATTGACCATCCGGGAGTCACTGGCCAGATTTTGCAGCAATGAATGATAAAATTCCAAAGTCCAATCGGCTATCAGTTTCGTTTCCAAACCACGGGCAGCTGTTCGGCCAAGTGTGGAGAAAAGGGCTTCGGCCGGCAAATCCAACTGTTTGAGCGTATTGTCTATCAATGTCTTCTGCGGTTCTGCACCGGCGGCATACGCGACCAAAAGACGTGACAGCGGGCCTACTTCCATCGGTTTTTCTTTCCAGCGCGGCGTTTTTACCCAACTGTATTTATCTTTTACATCCAAATGGGTGTAGGGCGGTTTAGGCCCGGTATAATTCAGTTTTGTTTCCCCCTCGTAAGGATGCAGACCGGCCTGGCTGCCTTTGCTGTATTCATACCAGGAATGGTAAATGTACTCCTTGATTTCATCCGGGGAACCGGCGTCTACCGGATGTACTTTGCTTAAATCCCTGTCAAGAATGATACCGCGCGGCATTTTGAAATTATCGGTTTCTCCATAAGCGCCAATGGGAAAATCGCCGTAAGACAGGTAATTACTGATTCCGCCTCCGATTTTTCCCCATTCGTTTTTATACACTTCCCCAATCATGAGTAAATCGGGAACATATACTTGGTCTACAAATGTTTTCGCTTCGCTGAGCAATTTTCCTACAAGCGCCAGGCGTTCGGAATTGATGGCATTCGCTTCATCTAAATTGAAACTTACCGGCATCCCGCCTACCAGATAATTTGGATGTGGGTTTTTGCCGCCGAACACGGCATGGACTTTGACGATTTGCCGTTGCCATTCTAAGGCTTCCAGATAATGGGCGACAGCTACCAAGTTTTGTTCCGGCGTTAGTTTATACGCCGGATGTCCCCAGTAACCGTTGGCAAAAATACCCAATTGGCCGCTGTCGACAAATTTTTTGATGCGGCTTTGTATATCCCTGAAATAGCCGGCCGAACTGTTCGGCCAGTTCGAAAGTTTCTGTGCGGCATCGGATGCTGCGACGGGGTCGGCTTTCAATGAAGATACAACATCTACCCAATCCAAAGCGTGTAAGTGGTAGAAATGCACTACATGGTCGTGCATATACAAGGTGCCCAGCATCAGGTTGCGTACCAACTCGGCATTTTGCGGGATGGTGATGCCCAAGGCATTTTCTACGGAGCGAACCGAACAAAGAGAATGCATAGAAGTGCACACTCCACATACACGTCCTACAAAAGCCCATACATCACGCGGGTCGCGGTCTTTGACGATGGTTTCAAGTCCCCGAACCATGGTGCCCGAACTGTAAGCGTCTTTGATAACGCCTTTTTCAATTTCGGCTTCTATTCTCAAATGACCCTCAATGCGTGTGATGGGGTCAACAACTATTCTTTCCGACATGTTTTTCAAATTTTATGTTAATTATTCTTCCAGATTTTCAATCAAATCTTTTTTACGGATATTGGTAGCAACTGCGTGGGCAGCTATGCCGACAGCCGTCAGTGCGCCGATACCCAAACCGATTTGGTCGGCTGTAGCTTCAATTCCGAAAGCATGCAGCGCGGGGTCCCGTTTGTAGAAAGGACTGTTATCCCAAAATCCTTCTTCGCTACACCCGATACAGGGATGTCCGCTTTGAATCGGATAACTTGTGCCTTCGTTCCATTTGATGATGCCGCAGGAATTGTAGGTGCTTGGCCCCTTGCATCCCACTTTGTAAAGGCAATATCCGCGTTTGGCATTTTCGTCGTCGAAACTTTCCACAAAAAGGCCTGCATCAAAATTAGCCCTGCGGTAGCAGGTGTCGTGTACACGGCGGGAATAAAAGGCTTTTGGCCTTCCCAAGCCATCCAATTGAGGTATTGTACCGAAAGTGAGCAGGTGAACCACTACGCCCGCCATCACTTCGGCAATAGGAGGACATCCCTGCACATTGATAACAGGCTTGCCACTGATAAATTTCCGTATCGCTTTCGCTCCGGTCGGATTGGGGTTGGCTGCCTGAACACATCCGGATGAAGCGCAATTGCCCCAGGCAATCACCGCTTTAGCGCCCTTGGCGGTTTCTTCCAGAATTTGTTTGGCGCTCCGACCGCCAACACAGCAATAAGCCTCGTTTTTGGTTGGAACAGACCCTTCAATCATCAGGATATATTCGCCTTTGTATTTTTCCATGGTATCGTGCAGGCACTTTTCGGCCTGTTCGCCGGATGCAGCCATCAAAGTTTCATCATAATCCAATGAAATCTCATCGAAAAGCAGTGTTGCCAAAATAGGGTGAGAGGTTCGTACAAACGACTCACTACAGCAGGTACATTCCTGAAGATGCAACCAGATAACAGGAAGGCGCGTTTTCTTTTCCAAAGCTTCCACTACTTGTGCTACTCCGGTAGTTTCCAATCCCATCATTGCCGCCATGGCAGTGCAGAATTTCAGAAAATCGCGGCGGGAAACGCCTTTTTTCAAACATTCCTCATAAACGGATAAATCTTTTTGTTTTGTCATATATTTTTTATTAAGATTAGAATAATCAGCAAATCCGCGGCAATTGGTCTCCGGCCAGCATGGAAACAATCCGGTTATTTCCGTAAATCGTTTTCAGTTTGACCAAAGCTTTGCCGGTAGTTAGTACCTGTCCGATAGGCCTTGCGTTTGCTCCTTCCGGGAAGCGACGAAGTATGGAAAGCGCTTCGTCGGCATATTTTTCAGGTAATATGAGTAATACAATCCCCTCGTTTGCAATGAATAGAGGGTCTAATCCCAAGATTTCGGAAGCTGCCCGCACCGGTTCCGGAACCGGAAGAGACGCTTCGTTCAATTCAATTGCTACATTCGCCGAAGCGGCTATCTCATTCAAAGTCGTGCCTACGCCTCCCCGGGTCGGGTCACGCAAGACATGCACTTCGCGAATGGATTGAACCAATTGCGCAATCATTTTGTTCAGGGCGGCGGTATCGCTTTTCAGATTGGTTTCAAATCCGAGGCTTTCCCGCGCCGACAGGATGGCAATTCCATGAACGCCGATGTCGCCGCTGCAAATCACGCTGTCGCCGGGTGCAACCCGCGAAGGGGCTATATTGACTCCTTCCGGAACAATCCCGATTCCGCTTGTGTTGATGAAAATCTTGTCGCATTTACCTCGTTCTACAACTTTGGTGTCTCCTGCGGCAATCTTTACACCGGCTGTTTCCGCCGCCGTTTGCATGGATTTTACAATTCGCTGCAAATCCGTCAGCGGCAGGCCTTCTTCGAGGATGAATCCTGCGGTCAGGTACAGGGGAGCGGCTCCGCAACAGGCCAAGTCGTTTACCGTCCCGTTTATGGCTAAGTCTCCGATATTTCCTCCGGGGAAAAATACCGGATTCACGACAAAACTATCGGTAGAGTAGGCCAACCGACCGGCCTCGACCGGAAATACGCAGCCATCGTGGTCTTGTTCCAGCAAAGGATTACGAAAAGCAGGATAAAAAATATCCCGGATCAGTTGATGTGACAACCGTCCTCCGCTACCGTGTCCTAAAAGGACGCAATCGGTATCCATGTAAGGGATGGGACAATTCATTTCCATTCGGTTTCCTTTATTGATAGTGATAATAAGCAGCACAAACACCTTCTGCAGAAACCATTGGCGCTCCAAATGGCTGCTGGGGATTGCATGCCGTAGCAAAATACCGGCAATCGCTTACTTGTTTGTTTCCTTTCATAATCTCTCCTGCTATGCAATGTTTTTCTCCTTTTACGGCGCTTGCATGCGTCTTTGTTTGCCCTTTGTATGGAAATTTTTTCTCCGCATTGTATGCGGAAAATATTTCTCGCAACGCAAACCCGCTTGCCGGGATAAGCCCGATACCCCGCCATTCCCGGCCGACCGGTTCCAATGCCTCTTCCATCAATTGGCGGGCTTCCGGATTTCCGTTTTCGGCGACCGCCCTTTTGTAAGCGTTTTCGACACGCGCCTCCTTCCGTTCCAATTGCCGGATACATTTATAAATACCATATAATATATCGACCGGTTCAAATCCGGTGACAATCATCGGTCGCCGGTACCGGGTAGCCGGAGCGTGGTAAGCCTCGTTTCCGGTTATGGCACAGACATGACCGGCTATCAGAAAACCGTCTATTTTATGGTCCGGTTGGCTCAGTATCATTTCTATGGCCGGTGGAACGGCAAAGAGCGAGCACAACAGGGAGAAATTTTTCAAGCCCTTCCGCTCGGCTTCTTTCAGCGCCATGAGGTGTACGGGCGCAGTGGTTTCAAATCCGATGGCGAAAAACACCACCTCTTTCTCCGGGTGATTTTCTGCCAGGACAAGGGCGTCCAAAGGCGAATAAAGCATCCGTACATCAGCGCCGCAGGCTTTCAGGTGTAACAAATCGGTGTGGCTTCCGGGTACGCGCATCATATCGCCGAACGAAGTGAAAATCACTTCAGGCCGGGCTGCTATTTCCAAAGCATGGTCGATAATACTTTCCGGCGTGACGCAGACGGGACAACCGGGACCATGTAAGATACCCAGTGTCGGCGGAAGCATTTCCTCAATCCGGTAACGCGCGATAGTATGGGTCTGTCCCCCGCAAATCTCCATGATTTGCCAGGGATGAACCGCCTCTTTACGAATGGCTTGTACCAGTATCCGTATGCGGTCGCTGTTCCGGTAGTCATCTACATACTGCATGTTGCTAATTAATGTCGAGGGAGCGGGAGATTAAATCGAAGTCAGCCAAGGTTTGTTCAGCTTCCCTTTCATCGACCAAAGAGATTGCCATTCCGGCATGAGCCAGGATATAATCCCCTTCCCCGACATCCATCCATTGAACACAAATATTTTTTATAATACCCCCAAAATCAACCTTCGCCATTTTCAGTTCGGGAACCGAAACGTCGATAGCTATTATTTTTCCAGGTACAGCTAAACACATAATAAAAATTGATTAACGAATTTGTGTCAAATGTATAAAATAAATTTCAAATACAATAATTTTTTTACACTTTTATTTCGAAAAAATGAAGAATGGATTAAAATAGCAAAAATATGAATGAAATATGAAAAATATTTACCCATCCTCTAAAAAAAAAACGTTAAACGCTTTCCCTTTGTTTAATCGAATAAGGATTAAGGATTCTCTGGGGATTGCGGGTCAAGCCCGCAATGACGGCAGTGTAGAATGTCTGAGTACCCATTTTGTAAACATTTTTAAACAGACTGAAATACAGTTATTTATTGTAAAAATCAAATTTATGTCAAAAAAATACCAATCATATAGAATGTTGATATTTACGCAGATTTTTGTAACTTTGCTTTTTTTATACAAGTACAATTGTGAAATCCTATTTGAAAAATATCGCTTGCCTGTGCATACTTTGTTTTTGTTCCATGTCATCCCTGATGGCTCAGGAATTAAAATACGGCCTTAATTTTAATTCTTATGAAGTGGAACAGGAAAAACGCACCGGATTAAACCTCACTCCTGCTGAAGAATTTTCATTTCCTGAAGGATTTTCGCTATCATTTGACGTCTGTTTTAAATCGGAAGCCCAAAGTTTTTTCGGATTTGTATTTCGGATTATCGGACAAAATGAACAACATATCGATTTTTTATTAAGTGAAACCAAAGGCACAACTGATCCGAACCTGACGATAACCTATTCTTTCAATGGCGCATTTAATTGGTTTTTCAGTGATCTCAACTTCAAACTTGATGAGTATTTTCATTTTGAAGCGACAATTGATATAAAGAATAATACGTTAAATATCTTAATCGGAGACCGGAAAGAGTCCGCAGAAGTTGCGTCCCTGGAAGATTTCAAGAAAACAAACATCATTTTCGGGAAATGCGATTATCCGTATCTTCAGATATGGGATGTTCCGGTAATGTCCGTCAAAAATATACGTATCAACGACCACAAGCAAGTTCCGGTTTATTTCTGGCCCTTATCCAAACATACCCAAAACGGCGTTTATGATGAATTGAAACATCGTTTTGCCGGTTGTGAGAATCCTCAATGGGAATTGGACAAGCATGCTTTATGGAAAAAACAAGTCGCTTTTAATACGCAAAACAATCCTCAGATATGTTATGATTATGAAGAAAACCGTATTGCAATAGCCGACAGGCGCTATTTCCACAGCTACCATACCCATTCAAAGACCTTGCGGAAGGATAAATTAACCGATGGTTTTCCACACAGTATTTTTGCAAATCAAATCATTCATAATTCGTGGAATCACACCTACTATTCTTATCATTTTTTGTATGAACAAGGTGTTAAAGTGGCCGGATACGACACTTTGACCGGACAATGGGAGAATAAATTCCTGGAAGCGTCGGGTCCCTACTTTTGGCATCATAACAGAATTATCTCTCCCTTTGATAGTTGCCTTTATACTTTCGGGGGATACGGGTATCATAAGTACCGGAACATTATTAATAAATATGATTTTAAAACACAGATATGGGAAAATCTTCATTACCGGGGAGATGAGATAAAACCACGCTATTTAAGCGGGTTAGGGATGATTGATGACTCCCGGATACTTATTTTTGGCGGATACGGCAGTGAAACAGGCAATCAGGAACTTTCGCCTCAAAATTACTATGACTTATACATGATAGATACCCGAACCATGACCGCTAAGAAAATATGGGAATTACCTCCTCCCATAAACAATTTCGTTGTGGCGAATTCCATTGTAATAGATACTGTTGCGAAATGTTTTTATGCCTTGTGCTTTCCCCAGCAGTTGTACAGTACCTCATTATTTTTAGCTAAATTCTCCATGGAAAAACCGGTATATGAAATCATCGCCGACAGCATTCCATTTACATTCCAGGATATTTATTCCTATGCAGACCTGTATTTAAATAAAGACATCGGCGAATTGACTGCAATAACTTCATCTCCCTTGGTTAAGGATTCCTCTGCCATTGTATCCATCTATTCCCTTTCATTTCCGCCCTTAGCTGAAACCGATTTATATCAAAAAGAAGAAGATAACCGGTTCTGTTTATGGACTATAGGCAATTTTCTCCTGTTTGTTTTGTTTTGCGCAGGATGTTACGCCATATTTTACCAAAGGTGGAAAAAGAAAAAAATTGTAAAAACAGACAGTTCATCTACGACTTCAGAACAGAAATATGAGTCCCTTTTCGGCATTAAGCCGGTTTATAAACGAATTGATAAACGCGCTATCTATCTATTTGGCGGTTTTCAGGTAACGGATAAAGACGCTATGGATATAACGGGCTATTTTACACCTTTGCTTAAACAGTTATTTTTGATTATCTTATTGAATACATTGAAGGATGGAAAAGGAATTTCCTCCTTAAAACTCCGAGAAACATTCTGGTTTGATAAAAATGATGGGAGTGCAAAAAATAACAGGGGCGTTTCTTTAAGTAAATTAAGGCAAATTTTCGAATTAATCGGGTTTATCCGTATTAATAATCAAAATTCATATTGGATCATTGAATTTGGAGACGACATTTACTGTGATTATTACGAAGCGCTTGTTTTGATGAAGCGCTTAAAAGAAAAAGCAAACAGAACCGGCAAAGATATTAAAAGGCTTTTGTCCATTGTATCTGTGGGTGAATTATTACCTGATCTTCAAATTGAGTGGATGGACGCATTTAAAGCAGACTTTTCGAACGAACTTATCAATCTTTTCTTAAATATCGCACAACAACCCGATTTGGAAATTTCTGATCAGGAACGCATTGATTTAGCTACTGTCATCATGACTCACGATTCTTTAAATGAAGACGCCCTCAAATTAAAATGTTCCATTTTGGCTAAAATGGGAAAAAACGGTTTGGCGAAAAAAACCTATAATGCATTTGTAAAAGAATATTCTACCTTGCTGGCAACAACATTTAAATATTCATTTGACCAAATTAATTCTTAATTAATCTTTTTGTTAATCCATTATTTCGATATTTGTGCTTAAAAAAAACGTATGAAGACACATATTTCTTTATTTTTAATGTTCTTTGCGCTCGCTGTAAGTGGAACGGCACAGACGAAACATGCTAAAACGACCCTCTATCCGAGCTATAAAGGTTTGATTATGGCCGGATATCAAGGTTGGTTCCGCGCACCGGCCAATGGCGTCATGTATCCCAACGAAAATCAGATTCACATTGATATGTGGCCTGATGTGAGTGAATATGAAAAAACTTATCCTACGGGACTGAAACATGCCGACGGCTCTGTAGCCCGTTTTTTCAGTACAACCGATCGGAGCACGGTAGAAGTTCATTTCCGGTGGATGAAAGAATACGGTGTGGATGGTGTATTTATGCAACGCTTTTTCGGCGATTCCCGGCCTAATAATCCACAAACCGCTTTGTTGAAAAACGCTTTTGAATTAGCCTCCAAATACGAACGCGCCATTGCGGTCATGTACGATTTGTCCGGTTTGGGCAAAGCAAACGACGATTGTTCCCGGTTGGTCGAAGACTGGAAATACCTGGTAGATTCGGTTGGTGTTACCAATCAGAAAGGGAAACAAACCTACCTGTTTTTTAACGGTAAACCTGTTGTGACGATATGGGGGCTTGGGTTTCCGGATCGCCCTTATAATATTCGCAGCATCGGTATTGAACGTTTTATCGACTTTCTGAAGAACGACCCTGTCTATGGAGGTTGCAGCGTTATGTTGGGCGTGCCCACTTTCTGGCGTGATTTGAATTCCGACTGTCTGAACGACCCTTATCTTCACGACCTGATTCGTTCGGCCGATTTGGTCATGCCGTGGACGGTTCAACGCTTTAGTCCGCTTTTACACAATGATATGGATCGTTATCGAGATTTGGTAGCCGCAGATATGAAATGGTGCCGGGAAAACAATGTGGCTTACGTGCCTTGCGTTACGCCCGGGTTCAGCTGGCATAACCTGAGTCGCAATTCCGACGACCCCAAGCCCATTGCTTCCATACCGAGGCTGAAAGGACGTTTCTATTGGGCGCAGTTGACCACCGCGATTAATTCGGGAGCAGGTATGGTTTATGTAGCCATGTTTGACGAAGTGAATGAAGGTACGGCGATATTCAAGGTCAGCGACAATCCGCCTGTGGGCAGTATAGCCAAGTTTGTAGATTTGGAAGGAATGCCATCCGACCATTATCTGTGGTTGACCGGAGAAGCTTCGAAGATATTGAAGAATCAAAAGCCATTAAGTTTGAAATTACCTCAAAGAGAATAAAATATGCGATTTTTTTCAGTGTTGTCAGTCCTTTTTGTGTTATCCGGGTTTTGGCCCATTCAGGCGCAGAACAGCCGGATAGTGGCTAATCCGATGGATTTAAGCTACCGTTTTCAGTTTCAGGATCCCGGCTATCGGGAAGCAGCCGACCCCGTATGTGAATATTTCAAAGGCAAGTATTATCTGTTTGCGTCCAAATCGGGCGGATACTGGAGTTCGCCGGACTTGGTGAAATGGACTTATATTCCGTGTTTACGAAGGCGGCTTTTTCAATCGCGACAGCAGATACTTCTTTACTATTGATTCTTTTAATGAAAACGGCATAGTGAAAGGACGCCAAAAATATACTTATTAAAAAAATGTTTTATATGACAAAAAAAATATCCTGTTTTTTGCTCATTTTGATTTGTAGTATAACAATCAATGCAAAGCAAATAAAAGTGACCTGTGTGGGTGCAAGTATTACCGAGGGCGCCCGGATTAAAAACCCGAAGGAAAATTCTTATCCGGGTCAGTTACAATCTATGCTCGGTGTAAATTATAAAGTTGAAAACTATGGAGTAGGGGGGACTACCATGCTTCGGAAAGGAAATTATCCTTATTGGAACACGGAGGCATATCAAAAAGCCTTAAAAAGCGAGCCGGATATTGTATTTATTGATTTGGGTGGCAACGATGCCAAAGCGATCAATCGTCCGTTTTATGATGAAATGGAAAAAGATTGTCGTGATATGATTCGTTCGTTCAAGGAGTTGCCTACACATCCCAGGGTCATTGTTTTGTTGCCTACCGCTTTTTTTGTGAGTGATGAGAATGAAATTTTCGATCCGGTGAGCAAAGGGCAAGTCGCACCGCGTCTACAGAAAGCCGCTTACGAGGAAAAAGTTGAAGTGTTGGATATGCACCCGTTGTTGATTGACCGTCCCGATTTGATACCCGACAAAATACATCCCGAAGAAAAAGGATCGGAAATCATAGCCAAGCGTTTGTTTCGGCAACTCATTTTTCCGGTCGATGAAACTTTCGATATATTCAAAGTATTGGATAAGAAGCAAATCGATTATAAAGTAGGCAATTTCGCCGGATATGAATCCGCTACTTTCACGCTGAAAAGCAGGGAATGTAAGGTTGTTAAGCCTAAAAAAACGGCAAGCAACCACCCTTGGATATGGCGAGCGCGGTTTTTTGCACACGAACCGCAGACCGATATCGCTCTTTTGGAGCGAGGGTATCATCTGGTGTATTGCGACCAGGCGGAACGAATGGGTAACAAACAATGCGTCGAAGAATGGGATGCTTTTTACAAATTGTTGCATGATGGCGGATTAAATAGCAAGGTGGCCTTGGAAGGCATGAGCCGGGGAGGGGTGTATGTATTTAACTGGGCGGCTGCCAATCCTGATAAAGTGGCTGCCGTTTACGTAGATAATCCCCTGCTTGACATAAAAGCCATGTACTACGGTCCGAACGGGGAAGAGAAGCCTGAAAATGAAATCAGTACAGGTATCAATAAAAATTACGGGATAACAAGGGAGCAAATAAAGAATTTCAAGGATAGTCCCATTGATAAGATTGACGCCATTGTAAAAGGCGGTTATCCTATGCTGATTCTTTGTGCCGAATTGGACGAAGCGGCCGTAAATTCCCAAAATACATTTCCTTTCGAAAAGAAAATAAAGGAAAACGGAGGCGACATCACGGTAATCCTGAAAAAGGGTTTTCACCATCATCCGCACAGTTTTCCGAATCCCGTTACGATTGTCGATTTCATAGAAAACGCCTATAGCAAAAATACCCAAAACAATCCTTTTGTAAGGGACCTTTATACGGCCGATCCTTCCGCACATGTTTGGGCCGACGGACGGCTTTATGTCTATCCTTCTCACGATGTAGACCCTCCGAGAGGATGTGATTTGATGGATCGTTATCATGTATATTCCACCGACGATATGGAACACTGGACGGATCACGGTGAAATTCTCAATTCCGGCCAAGTGCCTTGGGGACGAAAAGAAGGCGGATTCATGTGGGCGCCGGATTGTGCATACAAAAACGGGACTTATTATTTTTATTTTCCCCATCCCAGCGGAACCGATTGGAACAATACCTGGAAAATCGGTGTGGCAACAAGTAAAAATCCGGCATCCGGTTTTGCGGTGCAGGGTTATTTCGCCGGTATTGATTCTTTTGCCATGATTGATCCCTGCGTGTTTGTCGATGACGATGGGCAGGCTTATTTTTATTATGGCGGCGGTTCGAAATGCAAAGGAGGAAAACTGAAGGAAAATATGCTGGAACTTGCCGGGCCCCTTCAGGACATGCTTGGCTTGGAAGACTTTCACGAAGCAGCCTGGGTACACAAACGGAACGGTATTTACTACCTTTCCTACGCCGACAACGCCCGTGGCGGAAATCGCTTGCAATATGCTACCGGTGACAGCCCTTTAGGCCCATGGAAATCGCAGGGGGTATTGCTCGACAAGGTAAGTTCCGATACCAACCATGGTTCGGTGGTGGAATATAAAGGACAGTCGTATCTATTTTATCACAATTGCGATATTTCAGGACAAGGAAACCTTCGCTCAATATGTTTCGATAAACTGACTTACAATGCGGATGGAACCATCCAAAAAGTGGTTCAGACCAGCGGGTTGGAAGCGAGTCTGCGGAAAACCAAGATCAGCAACGCTTGGGACGACCGGGTACAACTGACCGGCAAAGGCGTTAAACCCGAAGGGAAAAATGTGTTGTGGTATCGTTCCCCGGCAAAAATCTGGGAAGAAGCGCTTCCGTTGGGTAACGGGAAATTAGGCGCCATGGTATTTGGGGGCGTGTCGGACGAAAGATTACAATTGAACGAAAATACTTTATGGGACGGCTATCCTTTGGATCCGAATAATCCGGAAGGATTGAAGGCTTTGCCGGAGGTGCAACGTTTGCTGTTCGAAGGTAAAAACAACGAGGCGGTGAAGTTGGCCGGTCAAACCATGATGGGTATTCCGCAAAGAGTGAAATCTTATCAATCCTTGGGTGAATTATGGTTTGACACCCCCGAAAAAAACGCCGGAAATTACGTGCGAAGTCTCGACCTTTCGACGGCAGTCGCTACCACCAAATATGTTTCCGGAGGGGTGAACTATACCCGCGAATATTTTGCATCGGCAATAGATAATGTGGTGGTTGTCAGGATTACGGCGGATAAAAAAAATAAGGTAAATCTTTCCTTGACATTGCGCAGGGAAAAAGACGCCCGAACAGGAAAAGTAAGCGGAGATACGGGCAGTATTTTGCTCAGCGGACAAGTCAATACGCGAGACCCGCAGAACCGGGAAACACCTCTGGGCGTAAGGTTTGCAGCCCAGGTAAAAGCAGTGGCTGACAACGGCAACGTAAGTTTTGTGGAAGATTCCTTTTCGCACACTAATTTGCTGAAGGTGGCTGATGCAGATGCGGTTACACTTTATATCGCGGGTGCGACGAATTATCCGGGTTTGGCAAACCTGGCGCAAGGTATTACCACCGCTTCGGTAGACCCGGAGGCAGCCTGTGCCGAAACGATAGCCAAGGTTTCAAGGAAATCGTACAACCAACTGAAATCGGAGCATATTGCCGATCACCGGAAATATTTTGACCGTGTTGCATTGGATTTGGGTGGCGTTCCCGCCGATGTGGAAGCATTGCCTACCGACGAGCGTTTGAGTTTGGCGAAAAAAAGCGGTGCGCCTGATTTGGGATTGGTCGAAAACTATTTTCAGTTTGGACGTTACCTTCTGATCGGTTCTTCGCGTCCGGGTGGCATGCCCGCCAATTTGCAAGGCTTGTGGGCTTGGCAGATGAATGCACCCTGGAATGCGGATTTCCATACCAATATCAATTTTCAGATGAATTACTGGCCTGTTGAGATAACGAATCTTTCGGAATTACACAATCCGCTTTTCGATTTGACGGATATCCTGATAAAACCCGGTGAAAAATCCGCAAAAGTCATATACGGCGCTCGTGGCTGGGTCGTACACCACTTGACAGATGCTTGGGGATTTACCGCTCCGGCCGATGGTCCGCAAGGAATATGGCCGATGGGTTCCGCCTGGCTGGCGCAACATCCTTGGGAACATTACATTTATACGGGCGATAAAGCGTTTTTGGCTCAGCGTGCTTATCCGATTATGAAGGGAGCCGCCCGTTTCATCATGGATTTTCTGGTCGAAGCGCCTGCCGGTACGGCTTATGCCGGTAAATTGGTTACCAATCCGTCATATTCCCCGGAGAATGCTTTTATCCTGCCCGATGGACAACACTCGGTGTTCACCTACGGTGCGACCATGGATTTGGAGATAATCCATAACTTGCTGACCAATTGTGTTGAGGCTTGCAAAGTGCTGAAAATAGACAAAGAATTTCGCGACGAATGTGAAAAGACCCTGAAACGGCTTCCGCTTATCCGTATCAGCGAACAGACCGGTCGTGTCTTGGAATGGGCGGAAGACTACAAGGAAGTAGATACGCATCACAGGCATACTTCTCATTTGTTCGGATTACATCCGGGAAATCAGATTACGGTGGTAGGTACCCCGGAATTGGCTGAAGCGGCCCGTAAAACTTTGATAGCCAGAGGAGATGATGGAACCGGTTGGGGACTTGCCTGGAAAATCAATATGTGGAATCGTTTGCACGACGGCGATCATGCTTACAAACTTCTATCGGTGTTGTTGAGCAACAAAACGCTCCCCAACCTGTTTGACGACCATCCGCCCTTCCAGATTGACGGTAATTTCGGTGCAACGGCTGCTATTGCCGAAATGTTGGTGCAAAGTCATTTATATACTTCAGACGGCGTCTTTGCTATCCATTTGTTGCCCGCTTTGCCTTCTGCATTTGCTAAAAGCGGTTCTGTAAAGGGTTTACGTGCTCGTGGCGGTTTCATTCTGGATATCTCCTGGAACAACGGGAAATTGACGGAAGCAACCGTTCAATCTACTTTGGGAGGAAAATTACACCTCCGAAATGGAAATATCAGCAAAAAATACAATACAAAAAAAGGAGAAATTGTAAAAATCAACGGTGAACTTAAAAAAACGGAAAATTGAAACGGAAAAATATTGCATGAGAAAGCTGCTTTTAAATCAATGAAAGTAGAAATAAATAAAAATAGTTTTATTTTTCCATAAATTTTCTGTATTTTTGTATTTGATTTTTTAAGTTTATGATTTGTTTTAAATATAAAATCCTTTTGTTTTTCAGTGTATTATCTGCTCAATTCGTTTATGCAGATGATATTACAAAAGGATTGTACTTTTATTCGTATGAAGTAAACAAGGAAAATAGAACTTCCCTACGGATTCCTGTTCCCCAAAATATTTCGTTATATCAGGGATTTACAATAAGTTTTGACCTGATGATCCGGGATGAATTGCAGAATTTCGGATATATTTTCCAGATGATAGGAAAAAATAATACAGGTTTGGCTTTAGTCGTCTCCGATTTGCGAGAACCGGAGAAAAATGTCTTGTCGTTAATTATTGGAGATAAAGTTCTTATACCGTTCAAAGGCGATGAAATTACCGATTTTGAATTTGACAAATGGAATACAGTAACTATTTCTTTTTCGGAACATGCTATTTCCATGTTTGTAAACGGAGTGAAAAAAGAATATCTGGATGACTATGATAATATCAATAAATTTGACATTTATTTTGGTGCAAATGACCATCCTTCTTTATACACGACCGAGACTCCTCCGATGATCATCAAAAACATTCGTCTCTTCAATAAAGAAAATAAGGAGATACGATATTGGCCTTTGGATAAACATGGGATAAATATTGTGTATGACGAACACAAAAAAGAGGCGGCTTTCGTTTTGAATCCGAAGTGGGAATTGGATAATCATTTGATATGGAAAAAGCAAAAAGAATTTAAATTCCTCTCTCATCCACAGATTGCTTTTGACAAAGAACAGGAAAGAATCTTTATCGCCAGTGGTAATGAAATGATGATATACCATATTCGATCCAATAAATTAGATACTATTCGAAATATTCAGGGAACAGCTTACCGGAATCGCTCAAATCATGCCATATATAATGGTAATAATCGGAATTTAATTTCATATAATCTTTCAGAGGATTTATCACTCAATCAATTAACTGAGTTTGATTTCCAGTTGAATAAATGGAATAATACGGACAATACGATACCGAGTACTTATTATTGGCATCATGGTAAGGTATTTGTTCCGGAAGATTCTTTACTGGTTACAATAGGTGGATATGGGTATCATAAATACAAAGGGGCGCTGATGAAATATTCTTTTGCGGAGAAAAAGTGGAAAGAAGTAACGATTTCCCCTGCCATACCCCCTCGTTATTTAGGTAGCACAGGGTATTTGGGTGATGGCAAATTGTTGTATTTTGGTGGATATGGCAATGAATCCGGAGAGCAGGAGAAGCATCCCAGAAACTATTATGACTTATATGAAATTGATCTGTTTACCGATTCCGTTACAAAATTATGGAATATGGAATTACCTGTAAATGAAGCCCATTTCACAAATAGTAATTCCATGATAATAGATAAAGAAACCGGCTCTTTTTATCTATTAACCTATTCCAATAAATTAGATAAAACGAAAATCCAGGCTAAAAAATTCAGTTTGTTGTCTCCGAAATACACCCTTGTCGGCGATACAATTCCCTATATTTTTAGTGATGTCAGATCCTATTGCGATTTATTCCTCGGTACGCAATCCAACTCATTGGTTACGATTACGACTCAGACAAAGGAAGATGATACGAGTGAGGTAAAAATTTATACCATCAATTATCCGCCGTTAAACAGTGCAGATGTTTTTCAGGCAGAACACAAACGATTGATTCCCATTTATTGGTATTTTTTAGTTGTTGTATTACTATTACCTGTCTTGTTTTTGTATAGAAAAAAACGGGCGCAAACAAAGAAAAAGAAACCGCTTGTTTTCACACAAGATACAATTACATTTGAAGATGGTAATGATGAAACGGCTCCGGTTGAAGTTCAAATATCTTCTATTAATTTGTTAGGTGAGTTTTATGTTATTGATGATTCGGGAGTGGATATAACCGGCAATTTCAAACCGATAACCATCCAACTGTTTTTGTTATGCCTGCTTTCGTCCATTAAGAATGGGAAAGGGATTTCGTCCGGGGAGCTAAAGGAAATTCTCTGGTATGACAAAGATGACGAAAGCGCCCGAAATAACCGGAATGTCAATGTAAGCAAATTGCGTGTTACCTTGAAGAACCTCAAAAATTTTGAGATCAATAAAGACAATAATTTTTGGACGGTCACATTTGACAGAGCCGTTTTTTGTGATTATAAGTATGTTTTGGCGCTGATTAAAAAGATAGAAAGTGAAGAAATTATCCGGAAAGAATTGCTGAACAAATTGTTAACTATAGCCTCCAAAGGTATTTTATTGCCCAATATACAAATGGAATGGTTGGATAGTTATAAATCGGAATATTCCAACTTAATCATAGAAAAGTTATTGCAATTTTCAGAATATGAAGAGATTAAGCATGATTTCAGTTTGGTGGTAAAAATAGCGAATGTCATTCTTTTGCACGACAATATAGATGAAGATGCGATTGTGAAAAAGTGTTATGCCTTGTATCATTCCGGAAAGAAAGGACAAGCGAAGCAAAATTTTAAGCGATTCACGGAAGATTACAAGAGTATTTTGGACACGGAATATAAATATACATTTGAGCAGTTCCGGGAAAAATACTTTTAATGCCTTGCTTTTCGGCATTTGGACGAATCCGGATATTCTACGCTTGCGGTAACAGTACCATGGTATAAATCTACGCTTGGTCAAAGGCATTGACCGATCAGTAGTAAAAACTTCACTGTCGAAACCATATTTTCACCTTATTTTATTAACAAAACAACCAAATGTGCGGTTTGAAGTTAAAAATGTGTTTGAAGCGGGAGAACTTGACATAAATTCAACTGTTGCAAAATTTGCAACAGTTGAATTTGAGGGAACACGACAGGTTGTTTTTGGATACGATTCAAAATATTCGGAAAGAACACCATAAAACCGTTAGTTTTGAAGAA
The DNA here is from genome assembly GCA_031289145.1 of Dysgonamonadaceae bacterium. GTDB lineage: Bacteria > Bacteroidota > Bacteroidia > Bacteroidales > Azobacteroidaceae > Azobacteroides. The sequence goes on from JAITQA010000005.1 coordinate 21,979, forward strand.
GAATACCGGCAGTTTTTAATAGATAATGGAATTGAAATTGATGAACGTTATTTTTTGCAAGACTGAAGTCCTGCCTCGTAGGCAGAGTTTGGCTGCGTGGATGTTTCTCCGCAGGTCGTTGACCTGCGGTTATGAAAATGTCGCCTTTCAGGCGAAAAGTTTGAAGTCGATATTGAGCATTATTGTATTGAGAAAAAAAATAAAATAAATTAGCGAAGATATTTATGCCCAAACTTCAGGCGCAGCGTAGGCTCCAACAATAACAACAATTGTTCAAGGATTTATTGATAATTACGAAACCTGGCAGGTTTTTTAAAACCTGCCAGGTTTGATTCGGTCTTTCACCTTAACTCCCAAACAGCGCCTATTTTCATGTTCTCACCCTTTGTCCGTATGATAAGCGGATAGCAGGATTGAACCGGTCTTTTTTCAGAGCCTGTGATGGTCTTAATACTTGGATTTGTCGGCGGAATGCCCGAAGCCTCGCCCACAAATACCTCAAACGGAGTAGCCGAATCCACCGTAAAGCGAATAGTAGCCGTACTTGTTTTTAAAACGAAGGGCTTGTCAAAGATTGCCCGCTTGACATGCTTTATTTGTTGATGGGCAACCGATTCATTCAGTTCTGCCGACTGAAACAGTCCTTCTATTTGTGGCGCTTCGTTCAATATCAGCACATACTCATAAGTATGCACTGAATCGGAAGTGCATGTAAACTTGTCATTTAACACATTCTCTTCAAATGACACCGCCCTGCGCATCTCTACGCCGGGATATGTTTTGGTTGTAAAAGCTTCCAAAGCGTTCGGCCCGGCAACTATCAGTTCGCCTGTGGCCGGTTTTTGGTCTTTAAAATCGACTGTAACCGTGTTGTGCGAAAGCGTTTTCTTGTACCAATTCAGGTAGTCGGGTACACCATACGCCGATGTTCCCAAATCGGACACTATTTCCGATTGACCGTTATGTATGGATAGGGATAGTTTATCCGGATGGCCATGTCCGCCTCCCGAAGGGCCGTACTTCAATACGACGGATTTATTCCCATCCCGCAATATGCCAAACCCCGTTTGCCCCAGTACATAGCTGTTCAAGTCAAATTGTTCCCCCGAATTTTTTATGGCGACATTTGTCAACAAAGCCTCCGGTTCGAGCCTGTTTTGTATGCCGTAGCAGGCTTGTAATGTTTTCAAAAACACCGGATTTTTATACCTGACATATCCGGTCTCATATAGTTTTACATAATCGAGCAATGTTACGCCATACCAGCCATCGTTGTGCGAAGGCAACATCATGTCGCTGTAAGCGCCGTAAATAGGGCCTAAGAACATGCTTTCGAGTTGTTCGTCATACAAATTATACCCTTTACACCGCACCGCGTCAGCGGTTAACAGCATCGCCCGAAATGGAAAGAAATGGTAATTGGGCGAGTTCTCATTCCACCATCCATCGCGGTTTACATGGTTTTTCATCATCGTCCTGTAACCGGCTTTAGTGTCCTCGATGGCTGTTTTGATGACTGCATCATCATTCAAAACCACGCCAAGAGCCGCCAAACCGCTATTGTTCCAAACCTGCCAATTGCCCCCACCTCCTTTTGTAAGCAGCAGATTGGCTGCTTCACGGAATAACTGCATTTCGATTTTCTCTATTTCATCCTTTTTCAATACCGGCTTAATTACGCTATATGCACGGCAGGCATCACTGAACCAAACGGCTTCATCCAGACTTTGCGCATACAGTTTGGCGCAGGTAGGATCTGTCGTACCCATGCCCTTGTCATGAATTTTGTAGTCCGGATATTTACCGGCATAATCCAGCAGCATTTCCTTGATGTATCCGGCATATTTGAGGTCATTATTGGCTATATACAAATACGAGCAAGCGACCAGATAGGCTAAATTGCGATTGTGTAATTCGGCGACCCAAGCCCAGTTATTCCGTTCATTGCTATAATATTTGTCACAATACCGGCAATAGTGTTTATCCGGACTTTCCCAGTCGAAATCGAAATAGACATTATGCACCGGACAAAAAAAGCTATGAATATGACCGGCTTCCTGCACCGGAACAACTAATGAATGTTTTCGCCGTTCAGCCACCTGAATTTTCAGGGAATCTACGATGATTTTACCCCATTCCGTCTTTGCCGACAGTCTGATATTCTGAATGTCCTGTGGCGAAAAGAAATAGGTCTCGCCGCTTTGTAGCTGTACCGTTTTTTCATCTATTACATTCCAATCACCGCTGTAATAGGCTTTTGTCAATTGCTCCAGCAATTTTTTATCGCCTTTTCTCAGGAATAAATTTTCCAAATCCTTGTAAATATAATATTGCAACCAGTAGCCTTTATGGTATTTTTCGCGAACAGAGGAAGCCTGCTTCCATTTGGCATACCATGCGGTATTCAGCTTGTATTGTTCGGCAATTTGGAGCGCTTCCTGCGCACTGTTCCACATCTCTTCAGACATTCGGGACATTAAATCCGTAAAATCCTTGTACTTAAATTGAGAAATATCTATCAGTTCGCAACGGTCGTCAATGCCTGATGCTTTCAGGTCGATAGTCGTTTCAAATTCAAAATCCCCGTCCATATCGTATTCGACAGTTTCGAAAAAGCCGTTGTTGTCTTTGTCGGAATATTTCACGGTGGCAAAGTTTTTCGGATATCTGTCCTGACCCATCCACATTCTGTCCCATCCCTGGTAATACTCGGTATTTTGGTCAATGCGCCAGCACCCCCATTCCGCGCCATACAAGTGCAAACGTCCGTCGAAGCGGCTTACATACAATTTCCCGCCGCCGGAATTGTCCATATCCCATTCGCCTCTGTCACCGGCGGCATCCGATTGTTTGTTGTTATCAATGCCTCCGGCGTTCCAGCCCACTTTGAAGGGGTCTCTTGGGTCGTAAAATTCGACGCGCTCCCAGCGGTTACAATCATCGTCTTCGTCAAAAACAAAATTTACCCGGTTCCATTCGCCCCGTTTAAAAATCAAATCCCATGCAGCGGCATGGTCGGGATAAATCAGTTCGGTCAACTGCCGCCAACGCGCATCCATGAAAAATGTATCTGCCTTCGGCAATCCTCTCAGATTGTTTATTTTATGCACCTGATCCATATAATTGAATCCTTTCCCTTGAAAGCCGATAGTCATATCGAAATCAAACTCATTTCCCGGAGCATTGTCGTTATCCATGTCGATAGCGACAGATACCCAATCCGTTTCGCCTTCTAACTGACGGTTTACATAGCTGTTTGACGGCTGGCTTCTATCTTTCACATCGGGAGAGTCGAGCAAGCGGATGGCCATTTCAGACAAGCCGTCCCCGTCTTCATCGTAAAACAGGAAAGGATTTTCCCAATTCAGCCTCAAATCCTTTATATCATAAGTCGAAGTATGTATTTTCATGAAGGCTGACTGTCCGCTATAATCGGGCAGGAAATCGGATATGCCCGATTTTGCCCAACTATCTATACGCATATTATTCCAATTAATGTAATTAAATATATCGTCACGGTCTACATCCATTACAATCATATAATGTCCGTTAGGCCATACTTCGCCGGTTCTTACTTCGGGATATTCCACAATAATCTGCAAATCGGCTTTCCCGTCATTATCGGAATCAACCCAATCGACAATGAAATCACCTTGCCCTCCATAGATACCATCGCGGTTGCGGTCAATCAGCAGGCAATCGTTTTTGGTATCCCCTTCCAAATCCTCCCAGGTCATATCGCCATCATCATCAATCCAAAGAATGGGGATACTATCCCGTGTAATGGAAAAAATAGCGTCGGGTTTTCCGTCTCCCGTCAAGTCAACCAATTTGGGCGTATAATCAATCGGTGGCGGCGGCAACCGGTAAGCGGTTATTTTCAGTTTATTGTTCCAATAATCGTTCACATTCTTTTGAGCAAAAGAAGAAATGCAAACCAGGCAAATGATGAACAGGGTAATACTTGTTTTCATGCTAATAGATATATTTTTAAAAAATAAGTAATAAATAATTGTATACAAAGTAATGATTAAACAATTAACAATACTATTAACAGAAAACTTAAAAATATTTTTTTTCTTGTTTTTTTATAAATTAATCAAACTGTTATTACTTTTGTTAATAGTTCAAAACTACGTTTGTATCGAAAATTATATAAACATCTTGTAATGTCATGAGTAAACACAGTAAAAATTATGCAGTATATTCTGCTTTCTTTGGCCTTCTGTTTATGATAGATTGTTCTAAAGATCACAAAATGCCGATAGATTATGTCAATCCCTATATGGGCAATATCAGTCACTTGTTGGTGCCTACCTATCCTACGGTTCACTTACCCAACAGCATGTTACGAATATATCCGGAGCGGAAAGATTTCACTTCCGACCAGATAGCCGGTCTTCCGGTTGTCGTAACCAGCCACAGGGGAAGTTCGGCATTCAATATCAGTCCGGTTAACGAACAGTCAAATTCTTTTTCTGCAATCAAACACTATACGTATGATAATGAAAAAATTACGCCTTATCGTTATTCCGTTTACCTGGACGAAGAAAATGTGCAGGTAGATTACGCCCCGTCCCATCAATCCGGAGTCTATGCCATTACTTTTGAAAATGAAGGACTGAATCGTTTGATTATCAATACCCGTAATGGTGAACTGGAAACGAACGGAACAAGTGTTTCCGGTTATCAGTTGATTGAGCGAGGCCCGACAAAAGTGTTTTTATATTTGGAAACGGAGCAAATCATAAAAAATGCAGGGGCATTAAGGGATCAAGTGATCAGTTACGACCAACATGCCGCCGAAGGAAAGAATGCAGCTTTGGTTTTGGACTTTTCCGAAAAGCAAATCCACCTTCGTTATGGTATTTCATTCATAAGCAGCGAACAGGCCATGAAAAACCTGAAACGTGAAATCAATACCTATAATGTGGACGAGATTGCGGCAAAAGGGCGTGACAAATGGAATGAAGCGCTTGGTAAAATTGAAGTTACAGGCGCTTCAGACAATGCAAAAACGATATTTTACACCTCTCTTTACCGGATCTGCGAGCGGATGATCAACATATCGGAGGATGGTCGCTATTACAGTGCAACGGACGGTCAGGTACACAGTGATGAAGGAACCCCTTTCTATACCGATGACTGGATTTGGGATACCTACCGGGCGGCTCATCCCTTGCGAATCCTTATCGAACCGGAAATGGAAACAGACATGATCAATTCCTATATCCGGATGGCAGAACAGGCTACGGACGGCTGGATGCCGACTTTCCCGGAGATAACCGGCGACAGCCACCGGATGAACGGCAATCATGCCGTAGCCGTTATCTGGGATGCTTATAGCAAAGGGCTTACCGGATTTGATCTGGAAAAAGCATACAATGCCTGCAAAAACACGATTACGGAAAAATCATTGCTTCCCTGGACAAAAATACCGTTGACCGACATCGACCGTTTTTATTGGGAGCAAGGCTATTATCCGGCGCTAAAGCCAGAAGAACCGGAAACGATAGACAAAGCGAGCTTTTCGGAAAAACGGCAGGCGGTTGCGCTGACGCTCGGCAACAGCTATGATAACTGGTGTCTGGCTGAAATTGCCGCATCTTTGGGAAAAGCGGATGATTATGAATACTTCCTGAAAGCATCGTATAATTACCGCAATGTGTTCAACACCGAAACGCAATTTTTTCATCCGAAAGACAGGGACGGCGATTTTATCCAGCCTTTCGACTATCGCTTTTCGGGCGGACAGGGAGCGCGTGATTATTATGACGAAAATAACGGATGGATTTATCGCTGGGATGTACAACACAATGTTGCCGACCTGATTGCTTTAATGAATGGTCCTGAGAATTTCGGGAAAAACCTGGATGCAACCTTCCGTGAGCCCTTGGGAAGAGGGAAAAGCGCTTTCTATGCCCAATTACCGGATCAAACCGGAAACGTCGGGCAATTTTCCATGGCCAACGAACCCAGTTTGCATATTCCTTACCTGTACAATTACGCCAGTCAGCCGTGGAAAACCCAAAAACGCATCCGAAGCCTTCTGAATCAATGGTTTCGAAACGATTTGATGGGAGTCCCCGGAGATGAAGACGGTGGCGGCATGTCGGCTTTTGTCGTATTCTCGGCGATGGGATTTTATCCGGTTACACCTGGAATGCCGGTATATAACATTGGCAGTCCGGTATTTGATTATGTAAAATTAGCTTTAGGTAGCGGAAAGTATTTTGAAATCGAAGCAATCAATTGCTCGGAAGAGAACAAATACATACAAAGCGCTGCGTTGAACGGCAAACCCTGGGACAAACCGTGGTTCAACCACGAGGATATAAAAAACGGAGGAAAATTAACGCTTGTAATGGGTGAAAAAGCAAATACCGATTGGGGCGCCAAGCTGGAAAACGTACCTCCCTCTTTGGGAGGAATAGATTGAATTTATTAAATTTATTAACATTAAAAATTGAAAAATTATGGAAAACACAGTCAAATGCCAATGGGACAGTTCATAACATCCTATGTACAAACCCAAGTGATTAACAGTTTTATTAATTTATTTATTAATTATATATTTTTTAATTTGAATTCTGATGAAAATAATTTCTAACAATGAACGATTCGACAGACATACTTATTTTACAAGTATTCGCCTGTTTATGATTGTATCGGTTTTCTTGGCTTCCGTTCAGTTTTCATACGCACAACAAAGCAAGACCATTTCAGGTATTGTTACAGATGTGTTTAATGAACCTGTGGTAGGAGCTAATATTTACCTTAGTAAAACCGGTAATATCAGCGCAATGACCAATATAGAAGGAAAATTCGCTTTGAATGTTCCTGCAGATACGAAACAATTGACCGTATCCTTTATCGGTTACGTTACTCAAAACATTGATGTTAAAGATAAAACCAGTATCAATGTAACACTCGAAGAGGATTCAAAACTCTTAAATGAAGTGGTCGTTACGGCATTAGGAATCAGCAGGGAAGCTAAATCTCTCCCTTATGCCCGACAAAGCATTAGCACAGAAGGAATGGACGAATCCAGAGATGTGAATCTTTTAAATATGCTTTCCGGAAAAGTGGCCGGGGTGCTGTTTATATCCAATGGAGGCTCATTAAGTTCTACACGGGTGGTTATTCGTGGCGAGAATTCGCTTACCGGTAACAATCAACCTTTATATGTTATTGATGGTGTACCCATCATGAATGATATGGGAGATAGCGGAGACCTGGATTATGGCAACACGGCGTCCTCTATTAATCCGGATGATGTAGAAAGTATAGAAGTCCTGAAAGGAGCAAATGCTTCGGCGCTTTATGGTTCCGACGCCGCAAACGGCGTTATTTTGATTACCACAAAAAAAGCGAAAAAGAAAAACGGGATGGGTATTTCTTATAGCATTAATACGCAGCTTACCAAACTAAGTCAATTTCCTATTTATCAAAATGTATACGGCGCCGGGTCCAATGGGCTTCATGCCGGCTTTAATTATCAGGGACAGAGTGGGTATGATCCGGAACTTCCTTTGTATCTCCCGAATTTCAGCCTTACAAGTTACAATGCCCAGAGTTTTGGTTATCCTATGTTGGGTTTTGAAGTGATAGGACGTGACGGTGAGCTTAAAACATACTCTCCCAGCCCCGAAACCATTACCAATATGTACCAGATTGGAACGCAATTGACGAACAGCTTGTCTTTTGACAAAGCAACGGACGGACTGAACCTGCGTTTTTCATATACAAACACCAATTTTAACGACATATTGGAAAACTTTAATAAGTTGAACAGAAATGCATTTAGTCTGCAAACCACTATTAAATTGGCTAAATTTTTATCAACGGATGTAGGTGTCCGATATACAAAAGATGATGTAAGTAACCGGGGACCTCGTTCAGGTGACAGGAGTCCGCTTGTTGCCATAGCCAACTTACCGCGGGACGCCAGTTATGAAGAACTGAAAGTATGGAAAAACGACGATGGTACGCCGAAAACAGTCAATGGATTTACCAATCCTTACTGGCTCTTGAACGAAGTGAGTAATGCGGATACTAAAAATGTTTTATGGGCCAATATTTCATTAAATTTTACATTAACTAACTACCTGAAATTACGTTTAAGAGGCACCACCGATTTACAAACGCAAAAAGCATGGGATTTCACCAATTTCTATAGCCCGTTCAACCGGGACGGAGACTACAGCGCTTCGGATCGACTGGCTATTAACAACGTATTTGAAGCATTAGTGAGTTTTAACAAACGATTCGGTAAATTTGGATTCTCTGCGAATGCCGGTTCGAGTAATCAAAAACTGAAAAATGAACAAATATATACCAGGGTACAAGCCATGTTACAACCCGATGTGAAAAGTTTAGCAAACAATGCCGGTACGGCCAATACATCGGAAAACCGTCAGGGGAAAGAAAAAATAGGCCTTTTCGGGCAGGCTAATGTGGGATACCGCGATTTTCTGTACGTAGATGCGACTGCACGAAATGACTGGTCATCAACCTTACCGGCTCCCCATTCCTATTTCTATTATTCCGGGGGTACCAGTATTGTCATTTCAGAAGCATTCCATATACCCAAAAATATACTTTCTTTTGGCAAATTGCGGGCTTCTTATGCTAAAACAGGTAATGACACCGGATTTGATATGTTGCGTAACGGTTATGTGTATGGTAATTTGTACCTGGGAAATATGACTTGGTACACCGGAGAATCGACCAGTAAAAATCCCGTGTTGAAACCGGAAACGACCATATCAACAGAATTTGGCGTTGATTTGCGGTTTTTAAACAACCGGCTTTCTACTGATTTTACCTACTACGAAAAAGCAACGAAAGACCAGATCGTCCAGGCAAGTATTTCCGTTATGTCCGGATATGATAGAAGAGTATTCAACAGGGGAGAAATAAAAAACCATGGATATGAACTGAGTATTACCGGTATTCCGATAAAAACCAAAAACTTTGAATGGTCGATAACCGGAAACTGGGCGAAGAACGAATCCTTGGTGGTTTCTTTGGTGGAAGGCGTGGATCGTTTCCGCTTGGCTAACTGGAACGGAACCAGTGTTGAAGTATTTGCTGAAGTCGGACAACCCTATGGCGTGATGTATGGCGTAGATTATAAACGCAACGAAAATGGCGATATTCTGGTTGACGCAAGCGGAAGACCAAAATCCGATACCGAAAGTAAATATTATGGCAAAGTATCTCCCGACTGGCTGGCCGGTATAACGAATACTTTCCGGTATAAAAATTTTGATTTCAGTTTTCTGATCGACATTAAAGAAGGCGGTATACTTTGGTCATATTCCGCTTACCAGGGAAGTCGATACGGACAAACCGTAGCATCTTTATTCGGACGAGACGAATATCTCTTCAGTAATACCATATTGGGTGAAAACGATACGGAAAGGCTCGGGTACTTGGAACCCAACCGCACCAATAATCCGGACAGTAAAGCGGTTCAATATTTAGATTGGGAAAGAATAAAAGGAGCCTATATGCCGGAAAGACGCGTTTATGACGCGGAAGTTATCGGCTTGGCAGGTCAGGTTTGTACGGCAAGCTTGAAGCCGACCAACTATTACTCGGATGATGTCCTAAAAAGTGCAAGGAGGTATATGTATGACGCTTCTTTCGTTAAACTTCGGTCCATTAGCATAGGTTATAACGTTCCGAGAGTTTTTCTGAGCAAAACGCCGTTCACAAACGCTCGTGTTTCTGCAGTAGGACGTAATGTCGCTGTTTTGCATCAAAACACACCCAAAGGTCTTGATCCGGAAGCCACAACCAATACAGGAAACGGACAAGGTATTGAAAATGGCTTTTCTTTACCTCAGGCTTATTATGGATTTGATATTAAAGTGTCCTTTTAATGAGGTCTAACAATAATAAAAAAAATACAAAAATGAAAAAAATAATATTTTCAATTCTAAGCATCCTGTTCATGGGTATATTTACAGGTTGTCTTGATAAATTTGAAGAGGTAAACTCAAATCCGGATAAGTTGTATCAAACCAGTGCACAATTGATTCTTCCGGGTACGATTTACCGTACCATGAATGTATACGCAGAAATGAATTATACAAAGTTGCTGAATTATTCCCGTGGAGGTAGAGTCGCTTATGCCGAAATAGGATTGAGTGAAAGCGATATAAATAGTTATACTACGGCGTTTTATGTTAATATATTAAGGGATTTGTTGGATTTGGAAACGCAATATGAAGGCATAGAAAGCGCTGAAAACAGGCTGATGATGATAAAAACATGGAAAGCCTTTGTTTATTCCATAATTGTAGGAATATGGGGTCCGATGCCTATGTCTGATGCGATGATAGCTCCGAATAAATTAGACTATAAGTATGATACGGAGAAAGATATGTATATCCAAATATTCGATTTGTTGAAAACGGCTACGGAAAGATTAAATCCGGTTTCGGCCAACGATGATTTTCTAAACCCGGATCCGGTATTTGGCGGCGCTGCCAGAACAAATATCGAAAAATGGCGGAAATTTGCCAATACGCTCCGTTTAGATCTCGCTTTGCGTGTGGAAAATATTGACAAAGCATTGGCGGAACAACAAATAAGAGAATGTATGGAACATGAAGATTGGATTATCGCTTCAGTCGATGATATGGTACAACCTACATGGGGAAGCACTATCGGTAGTGATGTATCCTATTACTATACCCGCTTATTACAAAATCTGACTGACGCCAATCTCAGCGAAAGCACTTATCCTCGCATAGGGCAGTATATGTTTACTTACCTTCGGTCTTACAACGACCCGCGCTTGGAAAAATATGTAGACAGGCCGGGGTATGAAGATCGGTTGATTATCAACGACACGATTAACATTATTCGTAAATCCGAATATTCCGGATTAGACACCACGCTGAACGTAATTTCTCGACACACGGTCCCTTATGCTCCGGGGCAGGAACATCCGGGTACTCCTCAGACATGGGAGGCCGGATTTGATCCGAACAGCAACAATGGTGCAGGAACCGGACGTTACCAAAATCCATACGGCGGCATACCTAAGAAAGGTTGGGCCTATGTGAATATCTCTTTCCTTGATAAAAACGCGAAATTGAACTTTTTGAATTGGGCGTCTGCCTGTTTTATAAAAGCCGAAGTGAAGCTCAAATATGGAATAGGTCAAAAATCCGTTCAGGAATACTATGAAGAAGGTATAACAGCGTCCTTCCGGCAATATGGAATATCCGGTGAGGAACTGAATGCCTATATGGCGCAAGACGGTGTAAAATGGGGAACCAACGGAAAGGGCTTAGACGATTATATGCAAATCTATTTTGCAGATATCAACGGAGCCGACAACCCACTGGAACAAATCGTTAAACAACGTTGGATTGCCGAATATTTCAACGGATTCGCCGGCTGGATATTGGAAAGACGGACACGTATATTTAATTTTCCTCCCATGCTTTATAATGGTTCGCAAGGTTTGGAAGGGAGTAACGGACGCTTCGATTATCCGCCCGAACGCCTCATCTATTCTATCAACGAAAGAAGCACAAACAACGATGAATATGAGAAAGCGATCCAATTGTTGCAAGCTGCCAGCCCAAAAGGAGACCGTGTGAACCGTTGGGGGGATAATTTGTGGACACATCTGCAATTTGCCAAAGTGAACCCGGGATTGGCTGATGCAGAGGCCAAATGGACAGGCAGAGTATTTGTGTGGAATCAACACGCCCTTCAAAACAGGTATGGAAAAACTGAAGAGGAGATGATAAAAATCGCACAAAAGGAATTTTCCCAAATAACGGATACAACAGGCTTACAAATCTATCTCAAGTATACGATTGAGGAAATTATTGTGCCGCGGCCATAGAGACGCTTCTGCAAAAATTATTGAATAAAATTAAAAATAAATAAGATGAAAAAATATAAATATTTGTTCTGTTTGTTGATTATCGGCCTGCCGTTATTTATTTCCTGTACGGAAGACGGTGGACCCAGTATAGATGATCACTTTCTGAATTACGAAATACCGGATGTTCCGGTAAAGGAAAATTGCGTATTGGGAGCCTATTATATTGATCCGGGTTCAGGCGGAATTGCTGCAGCTGTTTGGGAAAGATTGACCAATCCGGTTTATGATCCGTCAAATCAACTTTATGGACCGACAGTTATGCCCGTATTAGGCAATTGGGCGCATTCGAACGTCCCCCTCAATAACATCGTAAAAGGCGAAGAACTCGTCGGCATTTTCCAACAACAAGTGGACTGGGCTATACAAGCAGGTCTTGATTTCCTGATTATGCCTATATTTGGTGAAGATGCGAACAGGTTGTATCCACTCAATGTCAACCAGAATACGCTCCGGTTCATCAATCTGTTCACCGGAAGATCCGGGTCCGATGGTTTACCGGTCGAAACGAGCGCCGGTTCGCACGTCGATTTGAAAGGATTAAAATATGTGCTGATGATGAATGCAGGGAATTTCACCGGCAGTTTGAACCAATCAACGCCCATCGAATCCATTGCCGCTACTGTCATAGAGGGACAAACGGTAAGCCGTGTAGAACGCTTTTATGAAGTTGCGAGAAGATTTTCGGATTTTTTCTCCGACCCCAATTATTATGCGGTAGACAATAAACCCATGTTAGTGATCGGAGGCACGCCGCATAATCTTTACGCATTGGATACGAAAGCACTCTACGATGGCCTGAGAAACAGGATGAAAGAAGCATCCGGAAAGGATGTATATATTGTGGCGCAACAGGATGCTTGGACTCCTGCGGCACGTTTCCAATATACTTTTGGCGATGGCCGGGTAGATGCTGTAACAATTAAGAATGAAGGCGGAATGTATAATCAAACGGATATAGGACGCTTTCGTTTGTATCCCCAGATGATCGATCAGAATTGGAATTACAACAAAAACTATTTCCTTTCTACTTGGAATGAAGACTTTATACCTGCTGTAAGTCCATCTTTCAATCGTTGGGTATATGGCGTTAATTACAATTATCCGATCGTAGAACGGGATGAGAAAACCTTTGTCACCTATTGTAATGTGGCGAAACGCAATTTAGGTACGAAACGTATCGTGTTCATTGATTCATTCAACCATTGGGCGTACAATACCGCTATCGAACCTGCGGATCCAAGTCAAGGCAAGGGTTTCGGCGAACAATATCTGAAAATCGTCAGGCAACAATTTAAGGTAAATTAAGATAATAGTACATTACCATTAGGCAGAAAGATTAGAAAGGTTGCAGTAATGGGCCCAAATGCCAATGACACAGTCATGCTTTGGGCCTGTTACATTTTTGCTTATCGGCACAAGTTTTTATCTTTGTGCCATTTTCTTTTATTTTCAGTATCGATTGATTTTATTCGTGTAAATTTTTATCGGGTTTTATATAATCAACAGAAAAAGTCGTATTTTTGTGAAATAATTTGGATAATACAATGAAACGACAATTATTTTACTTTATTTTCTCTTTGCTGATAGTTTCGACTGTCACAGGACAAGACAATTTTTACGATCGACTTGCTGATTCAACTATAGTTTTGACAACACAAAAAGTACAGTATGACCCAAGTTATTTTAGAATTTCTTATCCGAACGGGGATGTGCCTGCAAATAAAGGAGTTTGTACGGATGTAATCATACGGGCTTATAGAAAAGTGGGGATTGATTTGCAAAAAGAAGTGCATGAAGATATGAAAGCGAATTTTAACCGGTATCCGAAATCTTGGGGTATGAAAAGTACAGATGCCAATATAGACCACCGACGAGTTCCTAATCTTATGACTTTTTTCTCACGGCATGGAACGGTAAAGAAACAAACGTTGGATTCACAAGATTATCAATCAGGGGATATTGTTTGCTGGGACTTAGGTAAGGGCATCAAGCACATCGGCCTTGTTGTGAATAAAAAATCGGCGGACGGGAAAAGATATTTAATCGTTCACAATATTGGATACGGACAGGTTCTTGAAGATTGTTTATTCCGGTTCACGATTATTGGGCATTATCAATATAAAAAATAGTATGGAACCTAAATTTGGCGCTTCAATTTTATCATGGATTCCACCGGCATGGACGGCGGAAGGCGGCTTATACGCCATCCAAGAAACGGCGCGTGCAGGATTTGATTTGCTTGAAATCCTCATCCCTCCTTCGATGGCGTTGGATGCGCCTACGGTAAAAAAACAACTGAAAGCCAATAAACTACAGGCCGTTTGTTCGTTCAACCTGCCCAAAGAGGCGCATATTCCTTTTTATCCCAAAGCGGCGATACGGTTGATAAAGGCGGCCTTAGATAAGACGGCGGCCTTAGATACGGATTTCCTTGGCGGAGTACTCCATTCGGGAATAGGGGTGTTTTCCGGCAAACCGCGTACGGCGGCGGAGGAAAATATTATATGCGATGTTTGGTGTGAAGTGGCCGCTTATGCCGCCCTGCTGGGTATTACGATTGGCATCGAACCCATCAACCGGTATGAAAGTTATGTCTGTACCTGTGCGGAAGAGGTATTGGGATTGATCGAAAGGGTAGGGGCTTCCAACCTGACCTTGCATTTAGATACCTTTCACATGAATATAGAAGAGAGCGATTTCTATACGCCCATCGTCCGGGCGGGAAACAAACTGCGGCATGTTCACCTGACGGAAAGCGACCGGGGAATGTTGGGCGAAGGAAACGTACATTGGGAAGATTTCTTCAGAGGTCTGCACGCGATAAACTTCAGCGGGAACTTGGTGTTGGAAAACTTTTCGAGCGCAGTGTCCGGTATGGCGGAAGCGGTTTCCCTCTGGCGTCCTTCCAAATATGATGCGCTCTCCTTGGCCAAAGGCAGTCTTGATTTCATGAAACGAATGGTTGCCACAAACTAAGTGCGGGTTGCAAGCATTGTTATGTTTATCGTGGTGATTCCAAACGCGGTATAGACAGTACTATCGTTGCCCAAACGAAAAGTTTTGACCTTCCGGTCAGGAAAAAGCGAACAGACGAATATAAGATTCCTTCCGGGACAACGCTTTATACCTGTTTTTCTTCCGATTTTTTGTGAATCCGGTAGTGAAGCCCGCGCCTGCGATTTCGACTGGATAATGGAGATTCGCGATTTGTGTGTGGAGAATAACATTTCGTTCTGGTTCAAGCAAACGGGGGCGAAAGGCAAGGATAAATTTTTTGAGTAAGGGATAAATATGCTGTTCTCTCCTGTAGCCGTCGCGTAAAGATTTTACCAAAAGGGAAAGGAAGACAGGAAATTTGTTGTATTTTTGTCTGCGATTACGCTTAATTTTAAAGAACTGTATGGATACGAATAAGAAAGATTTCTTCATCAGTTACACAGGTAACGACGAACAAGGGGCAATATGGATTGCCGGAACATTGGAAAAAGCCGGTTATAAAACAATCATTCCGGCTTGGAATTTCAAACCGGGAATGGATTTTGCCGGACAAATGCAAAAAATAAAGAGACAATGAAATACGACAACATTCGCGAAGAATCAATCAAACTCAAAGTCGGGCAGGACTTTTTTGAACGGTATGATTGCACGGATATTAAGGGATTTATCGACTTTGCCGTAAAACTGAAACGCCCGAAAAACGCCATTGATTTTAATGATGAATATCTCCTTTGGGCGGAAGCGAAACAAAAGCCAACCGACATTCTCGTGATGCTTACCCAACTTGTGCTGACCATTGGTAAGGCACGGACTTTTGATAAAATATTGCCCCCATCGTTTTTGGGTTGTTTCGACAGCGAAAAAATCGCTTTTGTGCCCTATTCGGATATACAGGAAATTTTTTATCAAAATGATTTCAATTGGAAAGTGACGCCGTCGAATACCGAAACAAGAGAATTTCAACAGGTTTACGCACGGATAAAGAAAATCTTGGATAACGACATTCCCTGGGAAACCTATCTTTTCGATTTTGAAAAAGACGAAAAGGAATTGCGGCGGTTTATCAAAGAAAATTTCATTGCAGGCAAAACCACTACTTCAAAAATACAAATCGACAAAAACAATTTTGTGATTATCTACAATAAATGGCTCGAAACGGTAAAGCCAACCATTGCGGTTGATTGGGACACGGTCAAGAAGAACAATATTATCGACGGCGATTTTTACCTTGCCGACCTGCTTTCCGACCAAAATACAACAATCAAGGAAAATCTTTTTGTAGTGCTGAAAGCGACCCATTACGAAGCAAACCGGCACATTGACACCTTTGGCATGTTTGCTTCCAATACGATCAATTTCAAAGACGGACAAAAAGCCTGCAATCAATTTTGGGCGAAGTACGAGCGACCACCCCAAGAAGAATATTGGGATTACATTGTAAAACGCCGCGATTTATTGGTGCCGCAAGATGTGCGCGAGCGGAAAGGGAGTTTTTTCACGCCGCAAATTTGGGTAGAACTGTCGCAAAGATACATCGCCGATGTGTTGGGCAAAGATTGGCAGGACGAATATTACGTGTGGGACTGCGCCGCCGGAACAGGCAATTTGCTGACAGGGCTGACAAATAAATACAACATTTGGGCTTCCACGCTCGACAAACAGGACGTGGATGTAATGCACGACCGGATAAAAAACGGTGCAAACCTGTTGGAAAGCCATGTGTTTCAATTTGACTTTCTGAATGATGATTTCAGCAAACTGCCACAGGGATTACAGAACATCATTAACGATGAAAAAAAGCGGAAAAAGCTGGTCGTCTATATCAATCCGCCATACGCGGAAACAATGTCGAAAACAGGAACCGATAAAACCGGTTTGAACCTGTCAATGGTAAACCGAAAATATATCGCAAAAATGGGCGATTGTGCAAACCGCGAACTTTTTGTGCAATTTTTGACCAGGATATATGCGGAAATTCCGTCCGCAACGATTGCAAATTTTTCAAAGCTGAAAAATTTGCAATCGCCCAATTTTGAGAATTTCAGGAAGTATTTTTCGCCCAAACTTGAAAAACTGTTTGTTGTTCCTGCATCTACTTTTGATAATGTGAAAGGGCAGTTTCCTATCGGTTTTATGATTTGGAATACGGATAAAAAAGAGCCGTTCGACGGCATAGTTGCGAGTGTTTTTGATGAAAACGGAGCAAGTCTCGGAACGAAAGAGATTTGCAGTTACGATAACGTTCGATTTATCAATGAATGGATAATTGCAACACGCAATAGAA
>JAITQA010000024.1 GCA_031289145.1 Dysgonamonadaceae bacterium
ACCGTTCAGAATAAACTGCATTGGGCGATTTCTCGCGAAACAGCCGCCGAAATCATTTATCACCGTGCCGACCATACGAAACAAAATATGGGACTTACTTCGTGGAAAAATGCACCGCAAGGCAAAATTCGCAAAACCGATGTAAGTATTGCAAAAAATTATCTGGATAAGGAAGAATTAGAGGGCTTAAATCGCATTGTTTCAATGTATTTGGATTATGCAGAAGACCAAGCCAAACGTCGTAGAGTAATGTATATGAGCGATTGGGCAGAAAAACTGAACGCTTTTTTACAGTTTAATGAACGCGAAATTTTGCAGGACAACGGCAAAGTAACCCACGAAATTGCCAAAGCATTTGCCGAAAGCGAATTTGAAAAATACCGTGTCATTCAGGACAAAGATTATCAGTCCGATTTTGATAAAGAATTAAAAATATTGGAAGAAAAATTACTAAAAAAATAAATAGATATGGAAAATAAAAAATACCCCCTCGAACTGGCAACCATGCCCGGTTTTGCCGGCTCCTCCGCCTACTATCTGCGTTACGAAGACCCGCAGAACACCGAATGTTTGGTCTCGAAAGAAAATAACGAATACTGGCGGAATGTCGATTTGTATATCGGCGGAACAGAACACGCTACCGGTCATTTGATTTACAGCCGTTTTTGGAACAAATTCCTGTTCGACTACGGCATCGTGGTCGAAGATGAGCCTTTCAAAAAACTGATTAATCAGGGGATGATTCAGGGACGCAGTAATTTCGTGTACCGGATTAAGAATACGAATACGTTCGTTTCTCACGGATTGAAAGACCAATACGACGTTACGCCGATTCATGTGGACGTAAATATCGTGGGAAATGATATTTTGGATACTGATAAATTTCGCGCATGGCGACCTGAATTTGTCGATGCTGAATTTATTTTGGAAGACGACGAAAAATACCATTGCGGATATGCGGTTGAGAAAATGTCAAAATCGACGTACAATGTAGTCAATCCCGACGATGTGGTCGAACGATTCGGCGCCGACACTTTGCGACTGTACGAAATGTTCTTAGGCCCATTAGAACAATCCAAACCTTGGGATACCAACGGCATTGATGGCGTTTCACGCTTCCTGCGCAAGCTTTGGAACTTGTTTTTTTCGGGCGAAACATTCACGGTTTCCGAAGAACAGCCGACGGCTGAGGAATTAAAATCCATCCACAAATTAATCAAGAAAATCGGGCAGGATATTGAGAATTTCTCATTTAATACTTCGGTTGCGGCATTTATGATTTGTGTGAACGAACTGACGGCTTTGAAATGCAACAAACGGGTCGTGTTAAGCGATTTAATCGTCGTTTTATCACCTTTTGCACCTCATATTGCCGAAGAATTGTGGCATCGTTTGGGGCATGATACAACGGTTTGCGACGCCCGTTTCCCCGATTACAATGAGGAATACCTGAAAGAAAGTTCGGTAAAATATACCATTTCTTTCAACGGGAAAGCGCGTTATACTTTGGATTTTCCAATAGACGCAACGAGGGAAACCGTCGAAAACGCCGTGCTGACCAACGAAAGTTCCCAAAAATGGTTGGAGGGTAAAACGCCTAAAAAGATAATCGTTGTACCCAATAAGATTGTGAATGTGGTGATTTGACACGGTGCTATCTTATAAAAAATAACGGGCATATACAAAGTATTGTGTATGCCCGTTGTTTATAACTTTTTTGAATGGATTTCAGCGGTCATCATTTATTTTCAAATCCGTTGCAATCACTCTTATTTTCAGGTTATCCTCGCCCTTTTTCAAAGCGACTCCGGAAGGAAACAGATAATGTGATGAGAGATATTCAATTTCCGAATTTTCGTAATAACTCTGTTGCGCAGTATAAGTTGTTAATATCGGAACAAGTAAGAGTTTCAAGTCTTTATCCGGCGCTTTTTCTATTGCATTCTGCACAACATTGGCAATGTTGCTGAAATCATAAGTAAAAGTAGAAAAGTTGAATGCTGTTGAAAAAGAAGTCAGATTATCAGCGACATTCTGCTTTTCGAAAAAGTTCTTCATGGAGTCAGGCTCAATCAAAAGCATCTTGGCGTTATTGCTGGCGCTAATCACTCCACCTCCGGGATATTGCATGGTATAGTCCCACGATTCATTCTGATAAGCTGATAATGAAAGTTTTATACTGCTGAATTTCTTTTTCCCGATGCGCTGTATGATTTCTTGAACAGGAATAGTCAGTTCCGTGAAAACACCGGCCGGCGACTTAATATATACCTTATCCGGGTTATCTTCCAATAAAAAGGCATCATTTGTATTTTTGAAGCTATTTAATTGAATGACTTCTTTGGTTACCGCCCAAGCAGCTCTCATTGGTATGTAGGCAGTGGAATCTTCTGTATCATCTGCATTTCTCAGCACATGCTCTCTCGTATAATAAATACTTATCTGTGAAGATTCAACAGCCAACATACTACCCGAACCGAAGGTAGTAGAGATGTAAATTCCTTTGAAAAAATCAAAAAAATCATCAAGTGTTTGATATTGATTATTTTTAACCCCATCGAAATAATCTTGTCCGATACGTGTCGGAAGCGGAACGGAAAGCCAACGTTGATATCCGTTTACCAATAAAATGGAATCGGAAATGGTCAGATTCCGTGCCGTATAGGCATATTTGGTATAAGGATTCTGCATATCGCAAAAGGTAGCAGGGTCTACATTTGTATAGTAATGCTTTTCCAGGGGTTTAACAACCGGATAAGCCGTCAATTCCATAGGCGCCAACGAATCTCCTTTGTAGGAACTGTAAAAAATCTCCAACCGAACGGAATCTATCTTATTGTCTACAATGCTGTCGATTGTACTAAAACCGATGGAGGGATAAAATTGACAGGCAAAACCCGATTTGATGGTACCATAAGACGGGTCATAAAATTCACCCAAAAAACCACTTTCTGTTTTAGCATAAATAGAATCTAATTTTATGGTTCTTGCGCTAATAGTAAATGTTTCGTCAAAAATACTTATTTTATCCGTATCAGGCTGTATACCAATACCGACTGTACTGATAGAATCATCACATCCCATATAGAACAAACCCAATACCAAGACGGAAAACAAATGATATGCTACACTTTTAACATTGCGTACTACATTTTTTATTCTTGCTTGTTTCATTATGTATATAAAATTTACTTTACTTATTTAATATCCTGTCATATAAATCATTAATCGCATCAATATAAACATCTTCATTCTGATAGGGAAGAAAAGATAAATTTTCTTTCTGCTTCGCGTAATCAATAATATGCGAATCAATATCAGGACTGCCTGCAATGATTCCATCCGAAAAGTCAATCGCCAACTTGCTTAACGCAATGTGGTCGGCTTTCTCTTTCAGTATCTTTATATCGTTTTGTGTAACGCCTTCTATTTTTAATTTTTTTACAAAATTATCCCTGAGAGGATTTTCAAACACATCATTATATAAGGAATAAATAACTTTGGCATTTTTGAAACAGGGGTCGCTTTTATAATGTTTTTTTATATAAAGCGGCGCCAAAGCCGTCATCCAGCCGTGGCAGTGAATCAGATTGGGAATCCATCGCAATTTCCTGACGGTTTCCATTACACCTCGCACATAAAATATACTACGCTCATCGTTATCCTCAAATTCTACGCCATTTTCATCTTTCAATAAGTATTTTCTTTGAAAAAAATCTTCGTTGTCAATGAAATAGATTTGCATTCTCGCTGCCTGAATCGAAGCGACTTTGATTATCAACGGATGATCGGTTTCATCTATGATGAGATTCATCCCGGAGAGGCGAATTACTTCATGTAGCTGGTTACGTCTTTCATTGATACAGCCGAATTTCGGCATAAATGTCCTGATTTCCTTTCCGCGGTCATGTATCCCCGGCGGTAAATTTCTTGCAACGAGAGACATCTCTGTGTCAGGAAGATAAGGGGATATCTCTGTTGTGATAAATAAAACTTTTTTTGCAACCATTCTTGTGTTGTTACTGTAATTCTATGAATTTGAGTACAAAGATAATAAAAAAAAATCACATAAAAACCAAAATAAACTGCAAATAATTTCGAATAAATTTTAAGATTAGTATTTATTTCGTTAGCTTTGCATGAATTTTCATTGTTTTTCTATGCAAGTATTACATACCATTATTAACTTACAGAATGAATTATCGAAAGATAAGGGTTCGGATAAAACCATCGGATTCGTCCCTACCATGGGCGCTTTGCATCAGGGGCATCTCGAATTGGTCAGGCGTTCTGTTGTGGAAAATGATGTCACAGTGGTGAGTATTTTTGTCAATCCCACTCAGTTTAACGACAAAACCGATTTATTGAAGTACCCGCGCAACCTGCAAGTCGATTGTGATTTGTTGCGTGAGACCGGATGCACTTATGTTTTTGCACCGGATGCGGATGAAATTTATCCGGAACCGGATACCCGCCGGTTTGATTTCGGCGCACTCGCCAATGTGATGGAAGGACGGTTCCGCCCCGGACATTTCAATGGTGTCGCTCAGGTTGTGAGTCGCCTTTTTGACATCGTAAAGCCGGATAAGGCCTATTTTGGAGAAAAAGACTTCCAACAATTAGCTATTATCCGCGCAATGGTGAAACAGTTACAGTTGAATATCCAAATAATAGCATGCCCGATTGTTCGGGAAGCGGACGGCTTGGCTATGAGTAGTCGAAATATACGCTTGAGCGATACGCAAAGAAAGGAAGCGGTTTTCATCTCCAAAACCCTGTTCGATAGCCGGGAAAAGCAAAAAGACTATACTGTTCCGGCATTGAAAAACCAAGTGATAGCACAGATAAATGCTATGCCCGATTTGCAGGTCGAATATTTTGAAATAGTAGATGGATATACGCTTCAATCGATTGATAATTGGAACGATACAAATTATCCGGTAGCTTGTATCGCCGTTTTTGCCGGCGAAGTTCGGTTGATTGATAAAATTTCTTATTAGTCTTTTTTACATAAACATTAAAAAAATAAGTTAAGTACAAATGAAAAAATTTTTAAAGATTACAGGTATTACATTATTGGCTATCATTCTCGTTTTGGTTGCCTTGCCGTTTGTTTTCAAAGGGAAGATAGTAGAATTGCTTAAAAGCGAAATTAACAAAACAATTGACGCCCATGTCGATTTTGGACATGCGGGCTTGAATTTTTTCCGGAGTTTCCCCAATGCCACGCTTTCGTTAGACAATTTTTGTATGGTGGGAATCAATGAATTTGAAGGGGATACGCTTTTTTATGCCGGAAATGTTTCCACAACAATCAATCTCAAAAGTTTGTTGGGTAGCGGCGGATACGAACTCGTCCGGATGAGTGCGGACAACGCCAAACTTCACGCCATTGTCCGGGAAGACGGGCAAGCGAACTGGAATATCGTCAAAGTGGAAAATGAGGAAGAAACATCATCCGAATCATCAGATTTTAAGCTGCTGTTAAAAGAGGTACAAATCGACAATTCAGCTATTTATTATGACAATGACTCAAGTCGCATGAACTTGGCATTAAGTGATTTAAACCTCAAACTTTCGGGCGATATGACGGCCGATGAAACACGGATAAAAACCGCTTTCACCGTTAGTTCAATGAATTTTACGATGGATAAGATTCCGTATTTGTCGCAATCCCGGTTAGCAGCAGCTATGAATATCGACGCCGACCTGAAGAATATGAAGTTTACCTTGGCGGACAATCATTTCCAACTCAACGAAATCAAAGCGAATTTAGATGGTTGGGTGGCCTTTCCCGATGCGGAGAAAACCGAAATGGATATTCGCCTGAATGCGCCGGAAACACAATTCAAAGATATCCTGTCTATGATTCCGGCCATATACGCCAAAGATTTCAAAGACTTGAAAACCTCAGGGAAAGCAAGCCTTGAGGCCTGGGTCAAAGGCGTTATGACCGCTGAAATGTTACCGGCCTTCAATGCCGGACTGCATATTGCCGAGGCGCAATTCCAGTATCCGGGCATGCCCGGCTCCGTTACCGGCATATTTGCGGATATGAGCGCTTCCAATGTCGGAGGTGCTATGGACAATACCGTCTTGGATATCGCCGGTTTGCGCTTCAACCTGAGCGGGAATCCGTTTGCACTTCAACTGCATCTGAGCACACCCATGAGCGACCCCAATCTGGCGCTATCGGCCGAAGGCAAATTGAACTTAGACGCTATCAAAGACGTTTATCCTCTGGAAGATATGGATTTGAGCGGATTGTTGGACGCCAATCTGAAATTGAAGACCCGGATGTCGTATATCGAAAAAGAACAATTCGAAAAAGTGGAAGCTTCCGGAACTTTGAATCTCAAACAAATGAACCTGAAGTCGAAAGAATCCGATGCTATTCAAATCGAAAATGCCAACCTGGCTTTTTCACCCCGCTATGTGGATTTGAGCGCTCTTTCGCTGCAAATTGGGAAAAACGATATCAAAGCAAGCGGGAAATTGGAGAATTTTATCCCGTATTTTCTGAAAAATGAAACCCTGAAAGGGAATCTGGCTGTAAATTCAAACTATCTGAACCTGAATGATTTCATGACGGAAGACAAGGCATCTGCTTCCCCCGATTCTACGACTGTCGGCCTGATAGAAATTCCTGAAAATATTGATTTCGTTCTGTCCGGAAATTTCAAACAGGTGATTTTTGACAACTTAGATATGCGCAATGTGGTGGGACAAATCACGGTCAAAGACAGGAAAGTAGATATGAAAAATCTGTCAATGAATGCTTTGGATGGCAATTTGAATGTAAACGGTTATTACGATACGGGAAAAAATCCGAAACAGCCCGATGTATCAATGACTCTAAACATTCAGGGAGCCTCCTTTGCCAAAACATTTTCGACTTTTGTCACCATCCGGAAATTAGCGCCGATTTTTGAAAATCTGGTTGGTACCTTTTCAACACAATTTCAGTTGAATACGCCTTTAGGTGAAAACTTTATGCCTGAACTTTCCTCCTTGACGGCTTCCGGTCTGTTGTCGTCCGACAATGTCGAAGTGTCGGGTAATCCGGTCTTGGACGGACTTTCTTCGGCCTTGAAAAACGAATCCTTGAAAAATTTGAAAATAAAAGATTTGAAATTACCGTTCTCTATCAATGACGGACGGGTTACGACAAAACCTTTTGACATCCGGTTCGGCGATGGAAGCATGAATCTACAGGGCAGTACCGGTTTGGACCAATCCATTGATTACATGGCAAAAATAAACTTGACAGGTAAATTATCCAATAATTACCTGAACAATGTCAACGTAAAAATAGGCGGCACTTTTACCAAGCCCAAATTTAATTTGGATATAAAAGACGCAGCCGGTCAATTATTGGACAAAATCGCCGGTTCCGCCTTGGGCTCGAGTGAAACAGGCGCTACCTTGTCGGAACAAGTTGATGAGCAAATCGAAAAACAAATCGAAAACATTCGTAAACAAGCCAAGGATGCCGGTGACAAATTAGTAGCGGAGGCCGAAAAGGAAGGCCAAAAACTAATCAACGAGGCCAATAAACTTTCCAATCCGATTGCCAAACTTGCAGCAGTAAAAACAGCCGAAGCTGGTGCTAAAAAACTGAAAGATGAGGCAAAAAAACAGGCTGACAATCTGAACACGGAAGCGGAAAAGCAAATTCAGGCGCTGAAAGATAAGGCAGGAAAATGATAACAAAAGAAGTAAATACTGTCTTTTTACGGAAATTATAATTATTTATTTAGCATTATTATAAATTAAAAACAAAAAAATGAAAAAGTTATTTTTTTTTATGGGAGTTGCCATCATTATGACAGCAACCAACGCTTGTTCGAACACCGGTTCGGCAAAAAATGGACAAACAGTTTCTACAGAAACAAATTTAGTAGAAACGAAGGCAACACTTACAGTACAAGGTAGTTGCGAAATGTGTAAAACAAGGATAGAAAAGGCGGCTAAAAGTGTAGACGGAGTTGCCTCTGCTACTTGGGACGCCGAATCAAAACAATTGGAATTTCTGTACGATGCATCCAAAACAGCTCCGGAAGCAGTCAGCAAAGCCATTGCTACAGTTGGTCACGACACAGAAAAAGACACAGCTTCGGATGATGTGTATAATGCTTTGCCGGGCTGCTGCAAATACCGAAGTTGACCTTACTTTTTATTCTTGTGCTATGAACGAATTTATATTTGATGTAAAAAACATTCGAAAAGATTTTCCAATACTTTCTCAGGAGATATACGGAAAACCCTTGGTTTATTTAGACAATGCGGCCACTACGCAAAAACCTTTAAGTGTTATCCGTAAAATAGAAGAAGTTTATTCAACTATCAATGCCAATATCCACAGAGGGGTACATCGCTTGAGCCAGTTGGCGACCGAATCTCACGAAGAGGCGCGTAAAACGGTGCAAAACTACATTGGTGCAGCTTCGTCGAAAGAGATTATATTTACCCGTGGTGCAACGGAATCCATCAATCTTATTGCGGCAAGTTTTTGTCGCTCGCAGTGCAAACCGGGCGATGAAATTATCCTTACCACGATGGAACATCATGCAAATATTATCCCTTGGCAAATCCAACAGGACATTACCGGTATTGAATTGAAGATTGTTCCTTTGACCGAAGCGGGAGAAATACGTTTGGAAGACGTCGAAGAATTAATTTCTTCCCGCACCAAACTCATTTCTTTGACACATGTTTCCAATGTTTTGGGGACAATAAATCCGATTGAAGAACTGATTCGTTTAGGGCATAATTACAATATTCCGGTATTGATTGATGCAGCCCAGTCCATTCAACATATTTCTATTGATGTACAGGCGCTGGACTGCGATTTCATGGTTTTTTCTTCCCATAAAATGTATGGCCCTACAGGCGTAGGCGTGTTATACGGCAAAGAAACATGGTTGGATAAATTGCCACCATACCAAGGCGGCGGCGAAATGATTGCGCATGTAACTTTCGCCAAAACCACTTTCAACGAGCTTCCTTTTAAATTTGAAGCCGGTACGCCCGATTACGTGGGAACAACCGCCTTGGGCGAAGCTATCCGCTATATCAAAAACATTGGTTTGGATAATATCCGCCATTATGAAACACATCTTTTACAGTATGCAACTAAAAAACTGTTGCAAATTGAAAATATGCAAATCATCGGGACTTCGGAGCGGAAAAGTTCGGTTATTTCATTTTTAATAAAAGGTATTCATCCTTATGATATGGGAATGTTGCTCGACCGCTTAGGTATTGCCGTACGGACAGGTCACCACTGCGCCCAGCCGTTGATGGATGCCTTGGGAATTGAAGGAACTTTGCGTGCTTCGTTTGCTTTTTACAATACGGAAAAGGAAATTGATATTCTGGCAGAAGGAATTGAAAGAGTCGTTAAAATGTTTTAGCCCAATGTTTGGATTATTCAAATATTATTCCGTACTTTGCCTTATTATAAACTTAAAATTAAAAAAATGAAAACATTTGTATTTACGCTTGCTTGCTTTATATCTGCATTGTTGTGCCAGGCGCAACAAAGTACATTTAATGTAAATGCAACTTTAGGAAACATTAAAGACAACGCGAAAGTGCGTTTATCTTACTATGTTGATGGAGAACTTAAAACAGATTCCACATACGCAAAAAGTAACAAATTCGAACTCAACGGGAATATTACCGCCCCGTCCAAAGCTTTGTTAGAAGTTTTAGCGGACGATGCTTCAAAGAAAGGAAACCGGTTGGTTTTCTATGTAGAAGTCGGAAATATCCTATTGAACAGCCCCGATTCATTGGAAAATGCAAGCATCGCTAATTCTAAATTGAATGCAGAAGATAAAGAGTGGAAGGATTTTACAAAGTCGCTTCAGGAGGCGGAAAAAAAACTCAATGCAACTTACCAATCAGCTTCTGCCGAAGAAAAACAATCGGAAACTTTCATGCGTGAAATATACCGGGTAAATGATTCTATTGCGGCAAAAGAAAAAGAATTGGCAAAGATATTTATCTTGAAACATCCTGATTCTTTCCTCTGTTTAGACCAATTGTTTACTACATATTTGGGATACTCTCCCGATGGTTTGGAAGCCGAATCGTTGTTTGCCTCGCTTTCTCCGGAATTGCAGAACTCACCGGACGGGAAAAAGTATGCGGCAAAAATTGAATCTTGGAAAAATACGTCGGTAGGCGCGATTGCACCTGATTTTACGCAGAACGACCCGGATGGAAATCCTGTAAAGTTATCCGATTTCAGGGGGAAATATGTTTTGTTAGACTTTTGGGCTTCCTGGTGTGGCCCTTGCCGGAAAGAAAATCCCAATGTAGTAAAAGCATATAATAACTTCAAAGACAAGGGATTTACTGTTTTGGGCGTCTCGCTTGACAATGAAAAAGGGCGCAACGCATGGTTAGCAGCCATAGAAAAAGACCAGCTCACGTGGACGCATGTTTCCGACTTAAAATATTGGAAAAATGAAGTCGCTATATTATATGCCATTAGCGCTATTCCTGCCAATTTTTTGTTGGACCCTAACGGAAAAATTGTCGGAAGAGATTTACGAGGAGAAGCCTTGGTGGAAAAACTATCGGAGTATTTGAAATAATTTTATAGACGAGTACCTTATCCGTGCTTCTTCCTTATTTAAATAAAGACTTGATTGAAGCCGGTTGCGACGAAGCCGGACGGGGTTGTCTTGCCGGTCCTGTTTTTGCCGCTGCTGTTATTCTTCCGCAAAACTTTGTTTCCGAAGCGCTCAAGGACTCCAAACAATTGTCCGAAAAACAACGTAATTACCTCCGCACAGTCATAGAAGAAGAAGCTTTAGACTGGGCGGTGGCAATTGCGATGCCGGAAGAAATCGACGAAATCAATATCCTCAATGCTTCTATTCTGTCCATGCACAGGGCTTTGGATTTGTTGAAAATCCGGCCGCAACATTTGCTGATTGACGGCAACCGTTTTCACAAATACAAAAAAATCCCCTACTCAACCATTGTGAAAGGTGATAACAAATATCTTTCCATTGCTGCCGCATCTGTATTGGCAAAAACACACCGTGACGAATATATGTGTCATTTACACAACGAATTTCCTCAGTACGATTGGTGTCATAATAAAGGCTATCCCACAAAAAATCACCGGAAAGGAATCGAAATTTTCGGGATAACCGCCCATCATCGCTTGAGTTTTGCCCTTTTACCGAAAGAAAGGCAGTTGTGCTTTGATTTCTGAAAAGATAGCGTATTTATCGCTGTCTCTTACTATTTCATTTGCATATTTGCAAAATTTCCTGTAAGTTTGCAAAAAATTTGATGCTATAATTTATGAAACGTTTCATCCTGTTCATTTATCAGATTTTCATTTGGGCGCCCTTATTTCTCATAACAACATTTTTAACCGCGTCTATTGTGATTATCGGATGTGTTTTAGGGGGAGAGCGTTTCTTTAGTTATTATCCGGGTATGTGGTGGTCGAAATCTACTTGTATGCTTACCTTATGTCCGGTTAAAGTAAGCGGTAGAGAAAAATTAGACAAAAAACAGTCATACATTTTTATTTCCAACCACCAAGGAGCGTATGATATTTTCTTGATTTACGGCTATATCGGGCAATCCATAAAATGGGTGATGAAAAAAAGTCTGCGAAAAATTCCTTTTGTAGGAAAGGCTTGCGAATCAGCCGGTTTTATTTTTGTGGATAGCTCATCTCCAAAAGCAGCTGCCCAAACCATTAGAGACGCCGAGGAAAAATTAAAAAACGGCGCATCTATCGCTATTTTTCCCGAAGGCTCACGTACCCGCACCGGTAAGATGGGTAAATTCAAAAAAGGAGCTTATCAAATGGCAATCGACTTAAAATTACCTATCGTTCCTATCACAATTAATGGCAGTTATGAAGTCTTGCCTATTGGTTCTTATCGTATTCATCCACATAAAATGGAGTTGATAATCCATGACCCGATTCCAACTGCGCAATTTAGTTTTACTTCTATTCGGGAAGCAGCTGTTAAAATCGGCGAATTAGTCGAAATATCAAAACAACAAATCGAATCAGAACTTTGGAACCAATACAAATAACATTTTCGCTTAAAACTTCTGCCTCAATACATTCGCTTCTACAGTCGCTTTGCCTTCAAGGGCTTTGATAAACTCATTGAAATGGGCGCTTTTGTTATGCATATCAATAGCGCTCTGGGACTTCCACGTTTCTATAAAAGTAATATTCAGCGGATTTTTCACGTCCTCAAACACATCATAGAATATAACGCCCGATTCTTTCCTGGTAGCATCTACAACCGTTTTTACCGCTTTCAGGACATCTTCTTTGTACCCCGCTTTTATCGTAACAGTTGCGACGATAGTCAAGGTTTCATCATTTGCTGCTTCTTTGCTTGTAAAGGACATAAACAACAGCAGTGCGCAAAAAACACTGCATATTATTCCTTTTTTCGAAATTTGCTTCATGGTGATAAATAAAATTTGAGTGACATAATTACTATTTTACAAAGCAAAGATAGTCAATTGTAATGAGGTCACCAAAAATGCCGGATAATTTCACAAAAAAGACAATTCTTACAGGTAATACTCACTGCAATCACTGCCTGCGGTCTTGTTTTTCTGCTTTCTATCTTTCTCTTCAACAATCTCTTTAGACGAAGCAACAGCGCCGTCCATTACAAATTCATACTTTTTTTTCTCGAAATCCGACTTGGAAATAAAAAATTTCCCCTTAAAATATTTTTCTAATTTTTTTTGCATAGCTATTCCTCCCATTTTTTGCTTAAATAATAACTCTTTTGCTATTTAAACAAAAAAAAACGCGATTTTGTTCACGTAATTGTCTATTTTTTTTGTAAAAATTATTAAAAAAAAGAAATAACAGCTATTTTGCAAAAAAAATTATACCTTTGCGGTTAAGTATGCGAAAAAGTGAACGCTTCGACCCAACCGAATCAAAGTGGTTCTACTGAGTGACATAATTTCAGACAACTATAAAAAAAGTACATAATGAAAAAGAAAATTTTAGGCCTTATCTTATTATTTGTAGTCGCAAATTTTTCATCTTGCGATGTGGCCAAACAGTTGGCCGGTACCTACAACATGACCCAGTGTAAATATGATTACCATTCTATTTCCAATTTGTCATTAGATGGAATTAATTTACAGAATATAAGTAGTTTATCCTCACTAAATCCTATTTCGGCAGCTAAACTTCTGACAGCTTTTAACTCCGCAAGCGGTTCTTTGCCTTTGCAGTTTACGCTTAATTTGGACGTTTCCAATCCGGGCATTCAAACGGCTCTGTTGAACGGCTTAGCCTATATTTTGGAAATTGACGGAAAAGAGATGACTACCGGCAGCTTGGATTCCAAATTACAGATTCCGGGAGGACAAAAAATGCAACTTCCTGTCAATCTGTCTTTTGATTTGAAAAAGGTGATGAGTGGAGAATCGTTGACCGCCATCAAAAATTTAGCGTTCAATTTTGCAGGGATAGGAGATACCGTCAGTAATGTGACGATGAGGCTACAGCCGACAATATCCGCGGGAGGAACCGTCTATAAAAGTCCGGTGTATATTCCGGTCTCTTTTACGCTGAACAAGAAATAACAGGGTAAACGAAAGTGTCGAATACCTATTTCCGGTTCAAACAATTTACTGTCCGGCAGGATTTGTGTGCGATGAAAGTCGGTACGGACGGTGTGCTTCTCGGCGCATGGGCCGATGTGAATGAAGCAGAAAACATCTTGGACATCGGAACCGGCTCCGGCGTAATAGCGCTTATTTTGGCACAACGTTCCAAAGCATGCATTGAGGCCATTGACTTGGATGAGAATGCCTGTCGGCAAGCAAAAATTAATTTTGAACATTCTCCTTTTCGGGAACGGCTAAGCATCAAAAAAATCGACTTTCTGGCATTATCCGCTCCATTGAAATACGATTTACTCGTATCCAATCCTCCCTATTTTTCCAGGTCTTTAAGGCCGGACGACATCGGTCGCCGATTTGCGCGTCACGATGATAGTCTTCCTTTGCGCGACCTGATAGAGAAAAGTGCAAGTCTACTCAAACCCAATGGAAAACTGGCGCTGATTCTGCCTTTTGACAGCGCGGAAACAGCCAATTCATTCGCTGCCGAAAACGCTTTGTCGCTTTGTCGACGAACAAATGTTGCCACGTCTCCCAAATATCCGCCCAAAAGGGTGATGCTGGAATATTCGCCAAAACAATCGGAAGTGCAGGAAAACAATTTGTGCATAACATCGGAAGACCATTCGTTCAGCAAAACATACATTGCATTGACGAAAGATTTTTACCTGGCATTGGAGGAATAAAATAATATTTTGTCATCTTGTTGTTTTTTCAGTAATTTGTTTATATCTTTGACACGTAAATTAAATATGCTGCCTATGGAATAAGATAAAGTGTATTAGTACACACATTTTAGTGGTATATATTATCCTATAATATATATAGGAATTAGCGTTTTAGCTTTTGTTCTTGTTTTTTTTCGAACTTCGACACTTCCAAATAAAACTGTAGAGAACAAAGAGTTGGATACACGCTTCGGCGTGGGTGTTGCTCTTTGAAAATTTGACAGTTTAGGTAGTCGAAGACCTCGGAAAAACAAGTTCTTCAGAGTTTGTAATGTCCGCGCTTTTTCTATGTGTGTAGTTAAAACGGTAACGGACATGTGAGTATTAAAAAAATTTTATTTATTCATTTAAAAAATTACAATCATGAAAAAAGTATTTTATTATGTAACATTATTATTTTCAGTTTTATTAATCGGTTCATGTACAAATGAAGAACAACAAACCAATAATGAGGCTCAGCAAATTTCATCAATACAGAAAAGATATGCAATTGCTAAAAATATAGCTGTATATCACAGTAAAGGATTGGATTTTGCCTATGGCAAATTACAAGATTTGGTAAAAGCACAAGGTTCGAATTTTCTTCGCAGTGCATCGGCCAAACAAGAAAAGGAAGTCATATTAGCTGATATTATGACAGAATTTTTTTCCCAAGCGCACATCAAATCTGAGTTATCCGCATTTGACAGTGAGTTTAATTTGAAGAAACTCCCTGATGTGGGAGGTACTTCTTTAAGGTCAGGCGATCTGGAAGCGATAAATCTAAACAAAGAAAAATGTTATTTTAGATTTTACAAAGCTGCTTCAAAATCTATAGACCTAAGTTCTGAAGAACTTCTCGCTCGCTTTGATAAGATTATTTATTCCAAAGAATTTCTTTCATTAACCGAAGTGGATCAAAATGAATTTTTAATGATGCTGGCAATCCACGACGATTCTTCCAACTATTGGGAAAATCATCTAACCGAATGGAAGCGATTGAAAGAGGATGGTATCCAACTTAGAGGATTTTGGAGCGATCTGAAGAGACTTGCTGTTGAAACTGTCGTTATAGCTATTACTGATTCTAATGGAGCTGTTTACGTTGGCTCATTAGGTGCAGTTGCAGGTGGTGCAGGTGGTGCCGTATTTGGTTCTTTTGGTGGTTTAGCCGGAATTGGTGTCGGAGCAGCAGCAGGTGCAGCGGGAGGATTTGTTTATGGCATTGTTTATGGCTCTATAGACGCTTCACTGGGTGCTGCTTGCGAAGAAGATGTATCTGATGACGTAGAATGGTTTGAACCCATTTGGGAGGAATTTTTAGCCGCTTTAGCCGAATGGGAAGAAGAATTAGAAGAAGAATCAGAAGAATAGAATATATTTTTTTGATTAATTGGCAAATTTATTCTATCTTTACAGCATAATATTAATAACAGTATGAAAAAAGTATCAACTATTCGAAAAATTCTTGCCATTGCGCTTGGAGCCATCGTTTTCACGATAATAGTGACAGGTTTGGATTATCTTTTTTCCGATGGGCTAAATTGGCAGCGAAAAGGAATTATCAATTTGTTTGGCGGATTAGCTGTCATGGGAAGTGTAGCATTGCTGCTTCCGCGTATAGTTCCGCCGAAAGAAGAAAAAAAATAGCATTTACCAATAGCTGTTTTTTGTAAATTACGAATAGACAGGTAAATGTTTTTGAGTAGCATACAAAATATTTAGTTGTTCTCTTATCAAAAAAGCGTGTGATCAAAGTCGCACGCTTTTTAAGTGTAGCTCATAGTTGATTGGCTATGGAATAAAATCAGAATCGCTGAATAAAATAAAATCTGATTTTTTTTGATTAATAATAAATTTATACTACCTTTACCGCATAAATTAATAACAGTATGAAAAAAGTATCAACTATTCGGAAAATCCTTGCCGTCACGTTTGGGACCATCGCTTACACAATAGTATCTACAGGCTTAGATTATTTTTTTCACGATGAACTAAATTGGCAGCAAAAAGGGATTATCAATTTCTTTATAGGATTAGCCATCGTTGGATGTATGGTATTTCTGTTGTTTCCGCGTATAGTTTCGTCGAAAGAAGAAAAAAACAGTAAAATAAGATAAGAGTGTATTAATACACATATTTTAGTGGTATACTTTTAAAAAATATATAAATTATGGAAACAAAAAAGAAAATTTTATTATTTTTTATATTATCGTCTATTCTGACGCTTATCGGCGTTATTTTGAAGTTGATCCACATCACAGTTTTCGCTAATGCGTTAATGCTTGGGGGAATAGTGCTTGGCTTTGTATTTCTGTATTTTTTGATTGCCTACCTGGTAAAATCAAAAGAATGTTGATGGACTTACACAATTCATTTACGTATGAATAAAACGATGGAATACGACAAAGAAAAATACAAGGTTTCTACCTGGAAAAATTGGGTAGCGCTTTTTTGGATAATCAATCCTCTGTTTGCTGTTGTTGAATTGCTATTGGGAATACGAATACCGAAAGTGATGTTGCGGGAAAGAAATTCCGATAAGCCAAAATTTGAAAGGGGATTTATTCCTTGTCCGCATTGTGGAACCTGTCACGATAGCAGAACCTGGTCCGGTCAGAACGGAACCGCTTTCAAGAATTGGTTTGGCTTGTATTGCCCCGAATGTGGCAAAATTATTCCTTGTTTGACCAATGTTTGTAGTTTTGTCATACTTGTCCTTACCTATCCTGTTTGGTTTTGGTTGAAAGACAGTCTGAAAGAAAAATGGTTGCAAAATCAAGCCCAAAGATTTCAGCATCTTACTTTTTCCAATCCGTTTGAGCAGTATGGGTGGATAAAATTCGGCTTTTATTTTGCTCTTTTTGCCCTTCTTTTCGAATTTATCTTAGCGGTATTTCACACCGGAAAATTTGAACCGGAATGGTTAGGGAAACATGCTCCAAGTTGGATAATAGCAGGACTGTTTTGGGGATTTTTTATGAAATACTATATGGGTAGAAAAACCAAACAATTTGCCGGTTCAAACAAAAATAACTAACTTGCAGCGCATTTCACAGCGTAAAAATTTATGTTGAACGGAAAAAAAATAGTTTTGGGTATAACGGGGAGTATTGCAGCTTACAAAGCGGCTTTCCTGTGTCGTTTGCTTATAAAGAAAGGAGCTGAAGTACAGGTTGTTATTACGCCTGCAGGAAAAGAATTCATCACGCCGGTTACCTTGTCGACGCTGACGAATAAACCGGTTGTCAGTGCCTTTTTTGCGGCCAACGACGGTACTTGGCACAGTCATGTGGATATGGGACTTTGGGCGGATGTGATGTTGATTGCACCTGCCACAGCCGCCACCATAGGAAAAATGGCCAACGGTATTGCCGATAATATGCTGATAACAACTTATTTGTCGATGAAAGCGCCGGTCTTTGTCGCCCCGGCTATGGATTTGGACATGTATGCCCATCCTTCTACCCAAGCTAATTTGGAAAAATTGAAATCGTACGGAAATCATATCATCGAACCTGCAAGCGGTTTCCTGGCAAGCAGTCTGGAAGGAAAGGGCCGGATGGAAGAACCTGAAGCGATTGTAGCGTATTTAGAAACATTTTTTGAGAAAAATCAGCAACTATCAAAAAAAAAAATACTGATAACGGCAGGCCCCACGTATGAAAAGTTAGATCCTGTACGTTATATAAGTAATTATTCTTCCGGAAAAATGGGTTTTGCTTTGGCTGAAGTATGCGCAGAACGGGGAGCAGAAGTATTTTTACTTTCCGGACCGGTTCAGTTACAGGCGAAACATCAGGGCATAAAGAGGATAGATGTGGAATCGGCAGTGGAAATGTATCAGGCGGCAACAAGGCTTTTCCCTTCCATGGATGCAGGGATATTGTGTGCGGCTGTTGCCGATTACAGACCGGCTTCTTTTGCTGAGAAAAAGATAAAAAGAAACGGAGAAGCCCTGCACCTGGAATTGCTTCCGAATCCGGATATTGCGGCAAGTCTGGGGAAAATGAAAACGCAAGCCCAGGTTTTGGTCGGTTTCGCATTGGAAACAGATAATGAGATGCAAAATGCCAAAAACAAATTGCAAAAAAAGAACCTGGATTTTATCGTTCTTAACTCATTACAGGATGCAGGCGCCGGGTTCAAAGGAGATACGAACAAAATAAGTATTCTGACAGCCCAAGGCGAAAAAGTTGATTTTCCGCTAAAATCCAAGAAAGCGGTTGCAGAAGATATTATTGATTTTATACTTAGCCATAATGAATAAAGTATTGTTTCTTTTTTTACTGTTATCGGTCTCCATTTTTAAAATAGAGGCGCAGGAATTCAATGCCAAAGTGTCGGTGAACAGCGATCGCATACAGGGTACAAACAGAAATATTTTTACAACCATGGAACGTTCCTTGAATCAATTTGTGAATGGGACGAAATGGGGAAATGCCACTTTTGCAACAAACGAAAAAATAGATTGTACCATTTCACTTACCATTGCAGAGCAAATATCGGACAATAATTTTAAAGCCGAGTTATTTATCCAGGCGCGGCGTCCGGTTTATAATTCCTCGTATGTGACCCCTATCTTGAATTACAGAGATGCAAATGTTGAGTTCGAATACATGGAAAATGCACCTTTGGAAATTCTTCAGACCTCTATTGACAACAACTTGGTAGCGGTAATGGCATTCTATTGCAACCTGATGCTGGCTTTGGATTTTGACAGTTTTTCGCTTTCCGGAGGCAGTTCTTTTTACAGGCAGGCACAGACTATCGCCACGCAGGCGCAATCCAATTCCAATTGGAAAGGCTGGTCTGCTTTTGATGATAATCGCAGTCGCACCTCTATTGTCAATGCGTTTCTGGATGAATCGCTGAAATCCTACCGCGAATTGCTGTATACCTACCACCGAAAAGGCTTGGATGAAATGGCGGCCAATTCCGATAGAGCAAGGACTACTATTCTCAATGCCTTACCGGCATTAAAAGAAATGCGTACCGTCCGTAACTCCGAAATTATTCTACAAATGTTCTCCGATTGCAAATTGGATGAAATCGTAGCCATTGCCGGAAAAGCGACTGCTGAAGAAAAAAAAATAAACTATGATTTGTTGCGGTCTGTTTATCCGGCCTCAACGATGCAATTAGAACCCCTAAAAAAATAATTTTTTAACCAATGCTCAAATCACTGATTATCAGGAATTATGCACTTATCTCCCAACTGGAAATCAATTTTCCGGAAGGGTTTTCTGTTATCACCGGCGAAACAGGAGCCGGCAAATCCATCATCTTGGGCGCTTTATCGCTTATCCTCGGACAGAGAGCCGATACCCGGTTTATCAAACAAAACGAAGATAAATGTTTTATTGAAGGCGCTTTCGACATCTCGTCCTACCACTTGGAATCTTTTTTTGCAGAAAGAGATTTGGAATATGACCCGCAGACCTGTATTCTCAGACGGGAAATCTGGTCGTCCGGGAAATCTCGCGCGTTTATCAACGACAGTCCCGCCGGATTGAACGATTTGAAAGAATTGGGCGCCTTCCTTATTGATATCCACTCCCAGCACCAAAATCTGCTGCTGGCCGACAACCATTTCCAGTTGCAGGTCTTGGACGTATTGTCCAAAAACGGGAACTTGAAAAATCAATACCTGTCAGCTTATAGGGAATACACATCTATCGGCAAGAAATTGAAAGACTTAAAAGAAAAAAACGATGCGCAAAAAACAGAAGAAGACTATATCCGGTTTCAATTTCAACAATTGGATGAAGCACGCCTGCAAATCGGGGAACAGCTTGCCTTGGAGGAAGAAGCGGAAATGCTTTCCCATGTAGAAGAGATAAAATCCGGCCTTTACCGGATTGAACAAATTTTGTCGCCCGATGAAGTCGGCGTCATTGCCGCATTGAAAAACGCCCTGAATCAGGCGCAGTCCCTGGGTAAAATCTACTCCGCATCGGCGGAAATAGTAGAGCGCATCCAAACGGCTTACTTCGATTTGAAAGATTTGGCCATGGAAACCGGTATCCGACAGGAGAAATTGGAATTTAATCCGGAACGGTTTCAAGCAGTCAAAATCCGTCTCGACTTGATTTATTCCCTACAGCAAAAGCACCGCTTGGATTCGGTTGAAAAACTAATCGAACTGCGCGATGGTTTAGAATTGCAAATCAAAGAAATAGAAAATTATGACGAAGATGTGGCGCAATGGGAAAAAACATTGGCGGAATCTTATGCCAAAATCTTGCAGATAGCCGAAACGCTTTCCGAAACCCGACAAAAAGCCGCCCTGCTCTTGGAAAAACAATTGACGGAAAAAATCAGCGCCTTGGGAATGCCGAATATGCGCTTTTCCGCCGGATTATCTCGAAAAGAACACCCTGATTCGACCGGACAGGATGAGGTGATGTACCTGTTTTCCGCCAATAAAAACGGTGAATTGAAACCGGTCGCTCAAACGGCGTCAGGCGGAGAAATTTCCCGTTTGATGTTGGGTATCAAAGCATTGATTGCCGGTGCCATGGCGCTTCCTTCCATCATTTTTGACGAAATCGACACCGGTGTTTCCGGAGAAATAGCCGATAAAATGGGCGATATCATGCACCGGATGGGGAGCATCATGCAAGTCATCGTCATCAGCCATTTGCCGCAGATTGCAGCCAAGGGGCAATCCCAGTTTCAGGTTTACAAGGAAGAAAACAAAGATTCTGCGGAAACCCATATCAGACAACTATCCAAAGAAGAACGAATTATAGAAATCGCCCAAATGCTTAGCGGTGCAAAACTGACAGATGCCGCTATGGAAAATGCCAGGACATTGCTGGAGGGCGCTTGAGTCGGCGCATTCAACTTCGCTAATCTTTCTTCCTGAAAATACTGAAATTGACCGCTCCGTAAACCCGTTTTTGGATAAAGCCGGGTAATTGCGAAAAATCATATTCTTTTGGATGTTCCATTACGAAAATCCCTTCCGGGTTCAATAATGCTTTAGAAAGCACCAACTCCGGAATCAGGGATAAGTTTTTCAAAGCATAAGGCGGGTCGGCAAAAATAAAGTCGAAAGTTTGCAAACCCGATTCGAGGTATTTAAATACATCTGTTTTAAGGGGATATAAATTATCCGCTTTTAGTTCTGCTTTCACTTTTTTAATAAATGTATAATGAGCGGCATCTTTCTCTATGCAAATTACTTCTTTACATCCCCTTGAGAGCAGTTCGAAAGAAATACTGCCCGTACCGGAGAACAGGTCTAATGCAACAATATCTTCTAAATCAATCAGATTCCCAATAACATTAAACAGGTTTTCCTTCGCGAAATCGGTAGTCGGACGCGCCTTAAATGATTTGGGAACGTCGAATCTCCTGCTTTTGTATTTTCCGCTTATAATTCGCATAATGACAGTGTTGCTAATTCAAACGGAATATTGCTCGTATCTACTTGGTCAAAATGGGCTTCCGGTTCAATAGTTACCGGAAGAATATAGTGAATGTACAAAGCTGTTTTTTCCAGCAGTTCTTTTTTTGAAACAGGGTCTCCGGCAATCAGTAAAATATCATTCAATTGATTGAATTTCAATTGTTTCCAAACAAAAAGAATATAATAGACAGCATCCGGAAGATTGTTACATTGAAAATGATTACCCAATAAAAAAGTCCCGCTTGCAAAACAAAGAATATCCATTCCGTATTTGTTTCTATTGACTATCATCTGCTTGGCATTCGTTCTTTTGCTCCTTTCCTGATAATAGGCAATCAGCGGTGCGGAATGATGAATGATTTCCGGATTGACAAATGTCCGAAGCAAAAAATTATAAATTTCTTCCGGCATTTGGTGCAGAATGGTAATTCCGGCTGTCGACAAAGTATGGTGCAATGTCTTTCCAAGACTTTCCGAAAAAAGGAATTTTACAAAATGCTGTTTATGCTTTTCTTCAAAAATTAAACTGGGAATATAAGTAAAAACCGCAGTATGATTCATTACCTGAATTTTTTTGAAAGAAAAGGTAAAAAAATCATTCTCAAAAATCAGGTCTTTGAAATGAGAAAATGCATCTGTATATTTTCCATTTTCAATTTCCCTGTAAAAATAGGAACCGTCTTCCACCGGATTATAAAGTGAAAACGAAAACCACTCCGGACGGATATAAATCGTAAAAATATATTGCTCCGGATGTCCCAGGTCGATATTTTCAGGCAAATTTATTTTCATGCTACAATACTCGTTATACACATGTAAATCAATAGAATAACGATAACAAACAATACTGTTCCGATAATTCGTTTCATAAAAGGATTTCTTTTATTATGCAAATGTAAGAAATAATTGCGTAACTTTACTTTCTGAATGGATTGAATTGTTATGTTAAAAGACTTTTTTTTGGAGCAAATACTAAAAAACTTCCCATTTGAACCTACCGGAGAACAATATCTGGCATTGGAAAAACTGAGTAGTTTCCTTTTTGACCGGAACAGCGATTCTTTGTTCTTGCTGAAAGGATATGCCGGAACCGGAAAATCTTCCTTAGTTGGAGCGCTCGTAAAAACCATGAATGAACTGAAACAAAAATCGGTTCTATGCGCCCCTACAGGACGCGCCGCCAAGGTTTTCGCCGCTTATGCCGGCCAAAACGCCTATACCATTCACAAAAAAATCTACCGCCAAAAAGTTTTCTCTAACGAACCGGTCGGATTTGTGCAAGCCGATAATTTACACACACACACCTTATTTATTGTGGATGAGGCTTCCATGATTTCCAACGGCGGATTGGATTCCTTCAGTTTTGGTTCCGGAAGGCTGTTGGACGATTTGATTCACTATGTTTACAGCGGAGAAGCTTGTCGGCTTATTTTATTGGGCGACTCGGCTCAGTTACCGCCCGTCTCCGAAACAGAAAGTCCGGCCTTGGATAGCAATGTCCTGAAAGGATATGGTCTGGAAATTCATACAATTACATTAACACAGGTAGTCCGTCAGGCGGAAAAGTCGGGCATACTGATGAATGCTACACTTTTACGCAAAACCTTGGAGGAAGGTCAGGTAAATGAATTTCCACAGATTAAGACAAAGCAATATCCGGATGTAAAGGTGGTAACAGGCGATGAGTTAATCGAAACCATCAGTGATATGTATAACCGTGACGGAATCACGGAAACAATTGTAATTACCCGCTCCAATAAACGGACGGGTATTTTCAACAACGGCATACGGAACCGGATACTTTTCCGGGAAGAAGAACTGACTTCCGGGGATTTATTGATGGTCGCCAAAAACAATTATTTTTGGGCGAAAAACGAAGAATCCATAGATTTTATTGCCAATGGCGATTTAATGGAAGTGGTCCGAGTCAGAAAAGTGCAGGAACTGTACGGTTTCCGGTTTTGCGATGTTGCTGTCAGGTTTCCCGATTATGGCGTTGAAATGGATTTGAAAATCTTGTTGGAAACACTTCATACGGATTCTCCATCTTTGCCGAAAGAATTGAGTGATAAGTTGTTTTACAATATTTTAGAAGATTATGCCGACATTCCGGGTAAACGGGAAAAAATGAAACGGATGAAAGAAAATCCGTATTTCAACGTTCTGCAAGTGAAGTATGCCTATGCGGTAACCTGCCACAAAGCCCAAGGAGGACAATGGAAAAATGTTTTCTTGGATTTGTCTTATGTACCACGGGAATATTTGGGAATTGACTTCTATCGTTGGCTTTATACGGCCTTTACAAGAGGATCGGAGCAGCTGTTTTTGGTCAACCCGGCGAAAGAATTATTGAAAATTTGATTGAAATTGAAATTATTTACCTAAATTTGTCGCATAATAGCTTATTGATATGACTTTTAAGAAAGAAATAGAACTATACTTGGAAGAAATTTATAAATTGGAAGAAACTTTCCGGAAAGTACAAGACTTGGACACGCTTCCTTTATCGTTTTTCAGCGCTTCTATTGACGCACTAAATAAATTGAAAACAGGTATTTACGAATTGGAATCCGCCCAACTCCAAATCATGACGGAGCATCTGCAAGAAAGTGAAAGAAAATTGGTAGAAGAAAAAGCGCCGCTTTCTGCTGTGCCAAGCGGTTCTTTGGGTGACACAATCGGTAAAAAAATTTTTGCCGAATTCAGCAAATCGTTGAGTCTCAATCAACGGTTTATGTTTCAACGGGATTTGTTCCGGGGAAATACGGAAGAAATGAACAGGGCGTTTACGCAAATGGATTCTTTTCCCCATTTGAATGAAGCATTGCATTTTTTGAATGAAAATTATTCCATCTCTTGGGAAAGCGAATCAGGAATTGCATTCCGGGAATTGTTGGACAAACGGTTTACATAAAAACCATGCCGGAAAAGAAAAAAGTCTATTTAGTCCCCACTCCGGTGGGCAATTTGGAAGACATAACTTTCAGAGCCATACGGATTTTGAAAGAAGTTGATTTGATTTTGGCGGAAGATACGCGAACTACCGGATTTTTATTGAAGCATTTTGAAATCAAAAACAAAATGCAGTCCCATCACAAGTTTAACGAACACCAAACGGTCGATTGGCTTATTTCCCGGATAAAAGCAGGTGAGAGTGTGGCTTTGGTTTCCGATGCCGGTACTCCCGGCATTTCCGACCCCGGCTTTTTGCTAGTACGGGAATGTATAGCACAAGACATTGAAGTAGAATGTCTTCCGGGAGCCACAGCGCTTATACCGGCTTTGGTAAATTCCGGTTTACCGGCTGACAGATTTTGTTTTGAGGGTTTTCTTCCGCAAAAAAAAGGCCGACAAACACGTTTGAGTGAATTGGCGGATGAAAAACGGACCATGATTTTTTACGAATCCCCTTTCCGGGTTGTCAAAACGCTTACACAATTAG
Organism: Dysgonamonadaceae bacterium; assembly: GCA_031289145.1. Taxonomy (GTDB): domain Bacteria; phylum Bacteroidota; class Bacteroidia; order Bacteroidales; family Azobacteroidaceae; genus Azobacteroides. Next base: position 25,220 of record JAITQA010000024.1, read on the forward strand.
CAGAACATTTGGGTGAAGCACGCAAAGCTTCCGTGTCAAGGGAAATCTCCAAACTGTACGAACAAACGGTGCACGGAACTTTAAATGAGTTGATTTCCCTGTTTACCGAAAATGAACCGCGTGGCGAATTTGTGATAGTTGTGGAAGGAAAGTCCTGACAATGGAAAAATAAAATGAACAATTTTTAATTATTTAAATTATACAACAATGAAAAAAGTAGTTTTAATCGGTGTAGTATTGACAGTGTTTTTTTCTTCTTGCGTGAAAAATTCAGCTGAATACAAAACGCTTCAAGCGCAAAAGGATTCTTTAGAATTAGCCAATGTAAAGAGTCAAAGTGAATTGGATGAAATTGTTTCGCTTTTGAACGAAGTGGAAGATAATTTCAAGAGTATTAAATCAGCGGAAAATTATTTAACGGTTCAATCGAATGCACCCGGAGAATTAACGCCTTCTACACGTGCAAGAATCCATTCCGATATGCAATTTGTTACGGAAACTTTGAATAAAAACAAAGAAAAAATTGCGGAATTGGAGAATAAATTGAAAAATTCATCCCTAAATTCTTCTAAGCTACAGCAGGTAGTCAATGATTTACGTGCTGAATTGGAACAAAAAACCATGGCTTTGGTTACATTAAATGATGAATTAGAACGGAAGAACCGGCAAATTTCAGAATTGAGTGAAAGTGTCGGCACACTATCGAGAAACGTACAAGACTTAAAAGTTCAGTCGGATGCCCAACAACAAACCATCAGTCAGCAACAAACCGAAATAAATACGGTTTTTTATTGTTTCGGTACATCTAAAGAACTGAAAAACCAAAAAATTCTGGAAAATGGTAACTTAGGCGCTAACTTCAACCGGGATTATTTTATCAAAGTAAAAGATTTCAATAAGTTGCAAATAGTACCGCTATATGCCAAGAAAGGAACATTGGTTTCCAAACATCCGGAAGGTTCTTATGAATTTACCAAAGATGCTAACGGCCAAGTGGAATTGAAAATCTTAGACCCGAAAAATTTCTGGAGCCTGACCAAATACTTGGTCGTTTTAGTGAATGTATAAAGTATTGTATCGGTGCATTTATTAAAATAGTTCTGCCGGTTTTGATCTTTACAGCCAGCCGTGTGTTGTGTACCATTTCACACATTCCCGAATGCCAAGATCCAGATCAAAATCGGCATGAAATCCAAGCTCCTGCTCTATGGGGAGCGTGTCGCATGTCCAGTCGCGTTGCTTGATAATCTTATACTTGTCGCGATTCAATGTGGATGCTTTTCCTGTTATTTTAGCAAATATTTCTGCAAAAACCGAAGCGATTTTCACTATCCATAACGGGATTCTTAGCTTGAGCACGTGTTTTTTCCCTAAAACAGCTTTCATTATCTGTGTGTAAGCTGTGTCGGAATACACCTTGCCGTCGGTCACGAAATAAGCTTTCTCTTTGACCGGACTCTCTAAAGCGAGAAAAACGGCTTTAACCAAATCCCTTACATAAATAAATGTGAGTTTTTGTGCTGCAAAGCCAGCTGTTACCTCCAAGCCTTTCTTAAGGCTTTTCAGCAAAATCAGGTAATCTGTATCCCTCGGCCCATAGACGCCGGTAGGGCGTAAGATGATATACGGGAACCCGGTTTGAGATTCCAAAAATTGTTCCGCTTTCCGCTTGCTTTTTCCGTAAATCGACTCCGGATACGGATATGCACTCAGGCTGCTCATAAAAATGAACTTGTCGGGAACAGCGTCAACTTCCTGTATCACTTCGATAAAATGCTTTGTATACAGAGTATTGACCGTGTCGAAATCCCGTGAATGAAGGCACTTTGTAAGACCTGCATTATGAATGATATAATCCCATTTCCCAAATTGGGTGACATGGTATTTGATCTGCTGCCTGAGTTTTTCTTTATTGTGATAATTCAGGTCAATGAAAGAAATGCGGGCATTCTGAAGGTATTTCAGGCTACTTGAACTCCGGATGCCTGCCCATACTTCCCAGTTTTTTTCGAGCGCTTTTTTAACCAAAAAACTTCCAATAAAACCGCTTGCGCCGGTAATCAATATTTTTTTCATCCTCTTTTCTCCATAAAAAAACGTTTCATTAAATCACTTGCCGCTTCGGCAAGGATTCCTTTCCTGACAAGTGTTTTCGGATGAAGCATCTGAACGGGAATTTTCGAATAGCCTCTTTTTTCATCATCTGCGCCATAAACGATTTGCGAGACCTGCGACCAGGCCAAAGCGCCGGCACACATCGGGCAAGGTTCGATGGTAACATAAAGCGTACAACCGGACAAGTATTTACCGCCTAAAACAGCGGCGGCGGCCGTAATGACCTGCATTTCGGCATGAGCGGTAACATCGTTCAGCCTCTCGGTAAGATTGTGTGCGCGGGCAATGATTCGCCCGTTACATACCACGACGGCTCCGATAGGAACTTCACCCTTGTCGAAAGCCATTTCAGCTTCCGACAAGGCCTGTTTCATGAAAAAATTATCATTGAGGATATCCTCCGTCATCCAATTCAATTTTTAACGATTCGGAGAATGCGTACATCGGCTTGCGGCCAATCACCGGCTCCGGTCGGAACAGCAGCAATTTTATCTACAATATCCAAGCCTTGTATCACCTCTCCAAAAACAGTATAACCCTGGTCAAGAAAAGGGGTTCCGCCCATCGTTTTATAAACGCCTCGCTGAAAATCCGAATACTTAACGCCTGTTTGTTCTTCCATTTGGTCTAATTCCATATCGGTATAGGTACGACCTTGGACAATGTAGAACTGGCAAGAAGAGGAACGTTTTTCCGGATTCACCGCATCACCTGTGCGAGCGGCAGCCAAAGCGCCTTTTTTATGGAAATTTTCCGGCACAAATTCAGCCGGAACGGTATAGTCGGGGCCTTCGACCTCCATAGAAAAATTCCCTGCTGCTGTCTTTTTTGTGGCGCCATTTCCCGTTTGAATCATAAAATCTTGAATGATACGGTGGAATAAAACGCCATCATAAAAATGTTCACTGACTAATTTTTCGAAATTCTCTTTGTGTAAAGGTGTATTGTCGTACAATTTTACCTTGATGTTTCCAAGGCTTGTTTCGATTGTGTACGTCTCCCCTTTTTGTTGACAGGATACCGACATAAATACAAATAATAAAAATGTGAATAGTAATGTTCTCATACGCATATATGAAATTCTGTTTTTAGATTGCAAATTTACAACTGTTATTTGGTCAAAATTTATTTGAACAGACCAGCCAAATGCGCCATTTTTATTGCGGCAATTGCACATTCGTCTCCTTTGTTTCCGTATTTTCCACCGGCTCTGTCGATTGCTTGCTGCATGTCGTTAGTCGTCAGAATACCGAAAATATAAGGAATTTCTCCTTTTGCATTCAATGCTGCAAAACCCTGCGTAACAGCTGAACAGACATAGTCAAAATGTGGGGTTTCACCACGGACTACACAACCCAATCCAATTACGGCATCTACCTTTGAACCAGATGCGATGCGTTCAGCAGCGTAAATCAACTCAAAACTACCGGGCACATAAGCCGTAAGGATATTTTCCGGTTTTGCTCCGTGTTTGGTTAATGTTTCGTAAACGCCTTCCCGAAGTTTTTCGGTGATAAGCGTGTTCCATTCCGAAACAACAATAGCAAAACGCAACCCACTTGCATCCGGAACACGTTCCGGATCGTAATCGGATAAATGCTGGAACCGGCTTGCCATTATTTAATATTAGCGGCAGCCTGCTCGATATATTTATCAATATCGTTGGCTTCCACTGAGTTGGGATATTTACTTTTGATGGTATTGTAAACCTCTATCGCTTTTTTGTAATCAGCCAATTTGATATAAACAGTGGCTGATTTCTTCAAATAAATAGGGCTTAGCAGTTCATTTCCCGCCTTGGAAGCTGCTTTGTTGAAGTATTTGATACCTTCTTGCAAGTCTCCCAAGTCTACATGGCAGTCACCGATTAATCCGGTAATGCTTGGCGAAATCACCTTGTCGTTAACATTGAATTTATTTAAATGCGTCAGCGCTTCCTCCGGGCTACCCAAATGATAGTAACAGATTCCGGCATAAGCTTCTGCTAATTTCGCTGTTTTCGTGATGCCATATTCATCAATAACACCCAAGAAACCGACATAGCCCAAACTATCGCCATTCAGAGCCAATTCCCACTGGTTATTCATCAAATAATTTTCTCCGGGGAAAATAGCTTCTTGCGCTTCTTTTTCTTTCGGAAGAAAATAGTATTGACGCGCACCGAGAATGGCCACGACAATGATGATAATCGCCGCTACTACGATAATAATCAAGTTCCTGTATGTTTCGATGAACCTTTCCGATCGGGAAAGGATTTCGCCGACATTAGCCTCAGCTTGTGACGGAGCAATTTTTCCTTTATTTGCCATTGTAAATTATCATTAATTTTATTGTTTCGGACTGCAAAAGTAAATCTTTTCTCCTTATAAACGAAATTTTCCGCTATCTTTTTTCATTTTGTTTGAGAAAAGAAGTATATTTGTCCTGAAATTCTACAAAAAACAGCCTATTTTCGATGAGATTTTTGTTTATAGTTCAGGGTGAAGGGCGAGGACATTTGACACAATCAATTGCCTTGAATGAGATATTGACAAAAAACGGGCACGAAATTGTGGCCGTTTTGGTAGGGAAGAGCAATCGCAGGGAACTTCCCGCATTTTTTATAAAGAACTTTCAATCGAAAATCATGCGTTTCGACAGTCCTAATTTTTTGCCTTCATCGAAAAACAAACGGACAAATATTTGGAAGAGCATAGCGTACAATCTGTTGAAAACGGGTCATTATGTGAAAAGTATTTATTATATCCGAAGTCAGATTACGCATTTAAATGTAGATGTCGTTGTCAATTTTTATGAATTGATAACCGGTTTGACTTATACCTTTTTCCCGCCCCGCATTCCTTATATTTGTGTAGCGCATCAATATTTATTCCTGCATCCTGCGTATCAATTTCCGCATACACATAAAATTGAGTTGGGCATGTTGAAATTTTTCACACGGCTTACCTGTGTCAAATCCTCAAAATTGTTTGCACTTTCCGTAAGGAAATTGGAAAATATACCCGAAAGCCATATTGTTATTGTTCCGCCCCTGTTGCGAAAAGAAGTGTTAACGGCTACGGTCAGCGAGGGCGATTATTTGCATGGTTACATGCTGAACGACACTTTTGCCGATGAAATTATTCAATTTCAGAAAGCGCATCCTGACCTGTTTATCGATTTTTTTTGGGATAGAAAAGGGGCGCCGACTGTTACGCAAATCAACGACCATTTGTCATTTCATAAATTGGATGATCAGTTGTTTATTGATTATATGGCCGGCTGCAAAGCGTATGCAACGACAGCCGGATTCGAATCGGTTTGTGAGGCCATGTATATGGGAAAACCGGCTCTGATGGTGCCTACGCATATCGAACAAGAATGTAATGCTTATGAAGCGGAGCAATCGGGAGCAGGCCTTGTTGCGGATAATTTTGATTTTGAGAAATTTCTGGCATATATTCCACACTACCGTAAAAAATCGGATTTCCGCGATTGGGCGCTACAAGCGGATTGGTATTTTCTCAAAGAATTTGATTTTAAGAAACAGGAACTTTTAGAACACCGATTAGGCTACGGATTCACGTTCAAATTAAGTTGAATCAATTCAATTAATTCCGCCTATTCAAATCTACCCCTGCTCCACCTGAAAATTCGGGGTTCATTTTTCAGGTAAACTTCCGCTTTTGTTTTATCGTCCAAGCTCACATATTCCGGTGTCGTGTAGTATTGGTATAAAACTTGCTTTTCCGTATCGTAATGAAAGTGCATTAAGGTAATATCCAATGGGATAAGTGTATTTTTTACCTTTTGGCCTTCCGGATCAAAGCCCTCTTTGATAAACCATAATTTATCCGCCGGAGCAATAAAAATATCCGAGTCTATTTTTTTCCAGCTTGTGGTATAAAAGGCCAAGTAACTGTCGCAAACAGGAGCGCACACGGTTTGAATAAGGCATACAATTTTTGAATCGTTAACCAAATGAAGGATGATTAGCTCAAGGGTCTCATTCCCGGTTTTGAGTTCCAGGTAATCATCCGTAAGACGGAAGATGGCGCTCGTATCCCCCAACTGATTTTCGACTTTGGCTTCCTGACCGGCTTTGTAAAAATCGATTAAATCCAAACGGTCTGTTGTATTTAAGGTCAACAGCATGGATTCCGGCGCCGATACAAACAGGTCACTCGCCGTTTGTCCTTTCAACGAAACAGCTGTTGTTGCGACGATCAATAATGCAATAAAATTTATTTTTTTCATCATGTAAACTGAATTTTATCCGGCAAATTTAGTAAATTATATGTAATTCCTGTTATGCCGTGATTAAAATCTTGTGCATTTCAAATTGTCGCCCCCTACCCATAACCGCGAAGCGGTTACATAATGCAAACCTCTCTTCGACGCCACCGGCAGCCAGCACGGAGTTGGCGGAGAAGCCACCCGTCAACTTCAAGGGCTTGCCTTTCCCGAACAGGTCCTTCCAATCCTCTATCCTGAAACTTTGCGCTGTGGCGCCGGTGGCGCTCAACAGAAATAGTAGCAGGGACAATACTATTTTTTGTATTTTTATCATCTTCTTGTTGCTTATTGATTTGCTTCTACTACATTACCAAATCTTTTTGAGTTGATATTTTCCGTAATTTTTTTGCATCCAATCGTATATTTCAAAACGATCTTTCGCTGCATCAAAAGCAGGCTTATTGATTATCTCCCATAAGTCTTTGTTCTCAATATACTTTTTTATTTCTCCAATGGCATTTTCGTAAGCTTTTCCGTTATACTGTAATATACCGTTTGAACCGGGTGGATACCAACCGCCCGTGAAAGCTGATGAATGCAGGTATTTGGATAATTCAAGAAAAGACTCCTGACTGTACAATAATACCGACAAAGTACCTATTTCTATGGCAAATTTCATCTCCTTAATTTCTTGCAATGAATGAGAGTGTGCTTTTAAATAATCAGAATAATAAGGCTCTATTTTCATTCGCACCAATGCCTC
>JAITQA010000063.1 GCA_031289145.1 Dysgonamonadaceae bacterium
TTGCGCGGTTTGTTCATAAAAATAAAGGCTTCGCCGCTCAACGGATTGCGACCCATCTGTGAGGAAACAACTCCGCAAAGAGCATCAAAGCCTTTGCGCAGGTCTGTGCCCCCGTAACAGAGATAGTAATGCTGTGATTCATTTAATGAGAACATTGGCCCAATTGAATTAAATGCTCCAATGTGTCCAGGTTAATCTCCGAAGCTATCTCTATTTGAACGCCGTTGGGATAATGCAACCTGACTCCGGACAAACAGTCCGAGGATGGTTCTTTGATTGATACCGGATAGAAGCGGGGCGACAATGCGTTTGTGTTCTGGCTGCGTTTTTTCCAGTAATAAAAAACAGGCTTGCTGATGCCCGTTGCGGAACAACAGGCTGTTACGCTTTGCTTGCTTGACTTGTAATCAAGAATTAATTGATACCCCTCTCGCTTGGTGCGACGTTGTTTGCTCATGTGTTTTTGCCTGCAAAGGTAGGGACGGGATACTAAGTACGCAAGATGTATTTGCGCGGATGCTTACAGTGTAACTTCAAATCCCAAACGGTTTTTGAAAAAAGCGGCTTCAAGTCCGGCTTCATAAGAAGTCGTTATTTCCGGTTTTAAATTTGGATTCCGTTTTGTATTGGAAAGGATATAACCCGGAGTGGATGAAATAGAATTATTGAACGTATAAATGTCCTTTATCTGATAAGGATCCGTATCACTACCCACTTGCGCATAGCCTAATCTTACTTTGCCGAATGACAACCAAGGGCTTGATCCTTTTAATAATTCAGAGAAGATAAAACTTCCTGTTACAGAAGGATACAAGTATGAATTATTTTCTTTGGGCAAAGTGGACGACCAGTCGTTGCGGATGGAAGCATCTAAATAAATCAAACTTTTGTAACCGATGGTTCCACTGGCAAACAATGAATTGATTGCTTTTTTGGTTAATCTGTTATAGCCGCGGGCCAAGCTGGAGGAGTTGCTCAAATTATAAAATTCCGGTAATACCAATCCGCCGACAGTTTCGCCATATACATATTCATAATTCCTTGACATTAAATTAGAACCAATATTGGCGCTGTATGAAAATTCATTGACTGATTTGTTGAATTGCAGCAAAAATTCGTGATTCAATTCTATTTGCTGACGCGATATTTCTTTATAATGTGATTCTTCTTGAGAATAAACCGCATTGCGTTCATATTGTTTGTCCACGAAAAAATCTAAATTCGTTTTGTATTGAAATTTCAGATAGTCAGTAATTTCAAATGATAATCCTACGTTTCCGTAAACACGATTGCGGGTGTCATTTTCGTAACACATATTACGCGACCAGTAGGGGTTATTGCTGTAAGCAGGCGTAGGATCGTCCCAAGCGTTACGATTCCATGTTACTTGGCTGCCATCAGGATATTTATACAAACTTTTTAATTCATTCATATCCAATTCTCGATGTCCCCATTGTACAAATTTCACCATCACGTTGTTATCGCCGTAGCCTGTTTCCGAACGACCTTTGGTTGCCGTATTTAAATAAGTAATATTCGTAAATAATTCTAATTTTTTATTTGGACTTTTAGTCGATGCAGCCACATTCAATACATTTTTTTGTTGCGTACTGTTCGGTAAATAGCCTTTCAAATCTGAATTGGTATAAGAAATACGGGCGGAAGACCTATCGGTAGCTTGTGACATAGAAAGACTATTGACAAAAGAAATGCCTGTTTCGAAGAAATCTTCAATGTCGTGTGCCGGAGCTTGCCATTTGGAAGTAGTGGGATCTCCTATCTTGCCCCCGGCTTCCCATTTGCCCAAGTCATACCATGACACGATATTTTGTCCTTCGTAGCGAGGTCCCCAGCTAACGTCTTCTTCATAAACGGGGTATTGGTATCCTTTTCCATTGATTTCAATATCATAAAAATCATATCCACCACCATAGAGGCGTTGAAGTTTAGGCAATTTGCTCACTTTTTCAATCCCAATCGAAGTATTGAATGTGATGCCGAAACCATCATCACTTTTTCCTGTTTTAGTTCCTTTTTTGGTCGTAATCATGATGACTCCGTTGGTAGCGCGTGAACCGTAAAGTGCAGAAGCATTCGGGCCTTTCAATACGGAAATATTTTCAATGTCGTCAGGGTTTATGTCCTGTATCAGATTTCCGTAGTCATAACCACCAGCGCCACGAGCTGTTTCTGAACTGTTATAATCTGCTCCTTCAATAGGTACGCCATCAATCACAAACAAAGGTTGATTGTTTCCCGAAATAGATTTCACACCACGGATAAGTACCTTAGAAGAACCACCAATAGACCCGGAGCTGCTCAAAATCTGAAGTCCGGCTATTTTTCCCTGCAATGCGTTTACTGGGTTGTTTAGTCCGCCTCTCGTTTTTAACAGTTCGCTACCGTCTATTTCCTGGACAGCATACCCCAAGGCTTTCTTCTCCCGCGAAATACCCAAAGCCGTTACAACCACTTCTCCCAGTGTCTTCGTGTCCGGTTCCAGTCTGATGGTCACATTTTCCAATGCATCCGCTTCCGCATCCGCATACCCTACATACTTTACGACTAAGGTTTTTACACTCGTTGGAACCGTAAATACGAATTTTCCATTGGTGTCTGTCGCCCTGCCGATTGTTGTCCCTTTGGCAATCACCGAAGCGCCGACTATAGGTTCTCCGGTTTCGTCCGTCACGGTACCTGAGACCTGTTTGTCCTGTGCAATTGCCAAACCCATGCCTATGATAAAGCATGTTAATAACAAAATCAATCTTTTCATAAACTTTGCTTTAAATTAAAAATTTATTAAACTTTTTGTAATATATTATCACTATTAACTTATTTTTTGTATAAAATATATGTTGATTAAAACCATCAAAAAACACTCAATATATGAACTTTCTAATCTTATTAATTTTAAAATTTTGGCAAAGATATAATATTTTTTTTGATTTATGCAAAATAAAATCAAAATACATGTATTTATATCATTTTTTCATTTATTTTGTAGAATTAATTACAATAAATTGGAAAAATCAGTGTATTTAATGATAATATTTTTCAATAGCATCCGGTACACATCGTCTGGTATTTTCTAATGGGGCGCAGTTTTTGCCGGATCATATCTATACGGAAGCTGAATTTTATAAAAAAGGCTGTCCGATTTTCGGACAACCTTTTTTGAATGCGCCCTGGGGCTAATGATTACTCAAAAGTAATAGCTTCTGTGTATGTACCAAAAGAACCCGCGCTAACGGTGAAACGCAATGATAAGGCAAGCGTTTTCCCATCTAATTTACCGGTTCCATCAACATATCCTGCTCCATAACCGTAAAGATTAGTCGTTATTTGTTGCCTTGCGACCGTTGCATTACTCCCGCTTGGGTAGAAATTTATTAATGATTATGGCGATGCTTAATGAATGTATGAATCGCGATATTCAAGTCTGGACAATTAAAGACAATTATCGTCTGGGAAGTGATATAAATTCCAAAGTTCTCGCTTTTGCATTCGGTCTTTCCGCTGAAATAGAACGGAATTTAATTTCGCAACGCACAAAAGAAGCCCTTGCCCGCAAAAGAGCTGAGGGTGTCATATTAGGTCGTCCTAAAGGCAGTAAATCGAAAATAAAAAAACTTTCCGGGAAAGAAAGTAAGATAAAAAGTTTATTGGATAAACGGACATCGAAGAGCGCTATCGCCAGAATACTGGGAGTCCACCGATTTACAATAACAAATTTTATAAAAGAAATGGAAAAATGAGATATTAATTTATTTTTAACATATTTTTTTGTAAATTTAAAAAAATATTTTATCTTTGCAAAATAATGTATGTGATTTTTTATAAATAAATGTTACTGGTTTTATATCACCGTTTATTATACTCAAATTACAAAAATAATAAAACAGGTTAAATTTAAAGTAAAATTTATGAAAAGATTGACTTTATTGTTGACATGCTTTTTTATAAGCATGAGTTTAGCTATCGCACAAAACAAACAAGTGTCCGGTACGGTAACGGATGAGGCCGGAGAGCTTGTGATTGGTGCGTCAGTGCTTGCAAAAGGTACAACTGTGGGAGATGTGACCGACAGCAACGGAAAATTTTCTTTTTCGGTACCGGTTTCTGTAAACACATTGATTGTGAAGTACATTGGTTATGCGGATGCAGAAGTAGCAGCCGCAACGAATGTGCAGGTATCATTGGAAGTGACCTCTAAATCGCTGGATGAAGTTGTTGTTACGGCTTTTGGTATGACCCGTTCCGCCAAAAGTGTAGGATATGCAACGTCTACCGTCAAGAGTGGCGAACTGACTGTCGCAATACCGACAACGGTTGTTGGAGGTTTGGCAGGCAAAGTGGCAGGACTTAGCATTTCTACAGGAGGAGGTACCGGTACTTCACAAAAAGTAGTCATCCGCGGATACTCTTCGCTTACCAACGGCGCAAATAATCCGCTGTATGTTGTAGATGGAGTTCCTGTTCGGAATTCATACTTAGGTACTTCAGGATTGAATAACGCTACTGACTATGGCACGCAGGTAGGCGATATTAATCCGGATGATGTCGAATCGGTTACGGTACTGAAAGGCGCTTCAGCAACGGCTTTGTATGGCGGTAGGGCTGCCAATGGCGTCATTTTAATTACGACTAAAAAAGGAACCCTCAACGCTAAGGTTCATGTGGAATATACAGGTTCGGTTGCCGCATCGAACGTGTTGCGTACGCCGAAATTACAGAATCTGTTCGGTGAAGGTTGGCCGCTGTTCGATGAAATGGAAAACGGTTCGTGGGGACCCAAGTTAAGTGGAATAGAACACGTTTGGGGCGCTCCTTTAGATAGTAAAGGAATGTACGATGCGGCGAATGGGGTACAACGTTCAAAGAAATTTGAATTCGTAGAAAACAACATTCGCGATTTTTATGAAAACGGTTTGGAAACGGTAAATAACATCAGTTTTTCCGGCGGTAGCAAGCTCTCATCATTTGTATTTTCGTATAACAATACTACTTCCGACGGAGTGATACCGGATAATACCGATAAATACAAACGGAATGCATTCTCGTTCCGTGGAAATACGGAATACAAACGTTTCAAAGCGAGTTATGATATAAGTTATGCACGGAAAGATATTAATCAGGTACGTGGCGGACAGGGACAAGCGGCTAACGGAGGCGCTACAACTTTCCAAAACTTGATACAAATTCCTGTGGATATCAGTTTATCCCGCGATTTGAAAGATATCAATAATCCTTACAATGGCGTAGACAGTTATTTTACGCCTTATGCGGTAAATCCCTATTGGATCATAAAAAACAACACCAGTTCCTATCAGGATGACCATGTGTATGGTAGAATTGAATTGAGTTTGGAGCTTCTAAAAGGATTAACGGCTATCGGACGTTTGGGCGGCGATTTTATGAATTACCGCGAATATACCAGAGGCGCTATCTACCGACCGGCAGCGGGTTCATGGCAAAAAGTAGGCGGTAAAACGGATGAACCGGGTTATTATGAAGAATATTACCGCTCGTATGAACAAATAGATGCGACCGCATTATTGAATGCCGATTATGCATTGAATGATGATTTTCACGTAACGGGATTTGCCGGATGGAACTTTACCCAAATGGGAACTTCCTATCTTGACGCTTATTTAGCCGGTTTGAACGTGGCGGATTGGTATAGTTTGGACAATGGAAATACTTTACCAACAACGGTTTCTTTTCCTAAAGCGCCTACCAAAAGAGTAGTCGGCGCATTGGCGCAGGGAGATATTTCTTACCGGAATTGGGCTTTCTTGGGTTTATCTTTACGTAATGACTGGTCGTCCACGCTTCCTCCCGAAGCGAACAGCTTTTTCTATTGGGGTCTGAATGCTTCGGTTATTCTTACCGACGCTATCCAATCGTTGAAAGGAAACAGCGTTTTGAACTTTCTGAAACTTCGTGGCGGTTGGGGACAAACCGGTAACGATGCGGATACTTACCTGACTTATTCTTATTTTCAACCGACCAAAATCGGTTTGGGTTTTGGAAATTTGAATCTTCCGCTCAATAATGTAGCCGGTTTAACGGAAAGGAACACCATTCCCAATATGTCGCTGAAACCGGAAATCACTACCGAGTTGGAATTTGGTTTGGATGCCCGCTTTCTCGACAATCGTTTGGGTGTGGACTTTGCCTGGTACAATCGCGACACGAAAAACCAGATTATTTCGGCCAGCGTAGCGCCTGAAACAGGTTATACTACACAGACACGAAATGTCGGTTTGATAAACAATACCGGTATTGAACTGCGTTTATACGGAACGCCGGTGAAAACTAAAGACTTTAGCTGGGATTTAGGAATTACCTTTACTAAAAACAAGAGTGAAGTGAAAGAACTATGGGACGACGCGACAGAATATCCGTTGGCAAGCGCTTTTGATGTTTCTTTTAAAGCCATCGTAGGAGAGCCTTTGGGCGTATATCAAGTGCCGAAGATCCGGACAGTAGGAAGCACAGATGGTGATGACGAATCCTCTCCCGATGCAGGAAAAATAGTTGTCAATGCCAATGGTTTCCCTGTAGTTATGGCGAGCAAACTTGAAACTTTAGGAAGTTCGTCTCCCGATTTCATGGCAGGTTTTTCCACAGGGTTCACCTATAAAGGACTTACGCTTTTGGCTTTGGTTGATTGGCGTCAAGGAGGTCTTTTCTACTCTAACACTGCCCGTATGTTAGACTGGAACGGAAATGGCACCAATACTATGTTCAACGAACGTCAACCGTTCCTGTTACCAAATTCCGTAAAATTGGTTTCTGAGGCGACTGCCGATAAGCCTGCTGTATATGCGGAAAATGATATACCGGTTATGCTTACTACACAATACGCTTTTTGGAATTATAGTTCCTATAACAAAGGAATGGAAAGCAATGCTGTGTTGGACAGAACGTATGTCAAATTACGCGAGCTGGCATTGAATTATGCTTTTCCTGCTAAATGGTTCGCTAATACCCCTATCGGAAAATTGGAACTTGGCGTTTTCGGACGTAACTTGTTTATGTGGACAGCAGCCAATAACAATTATGTAGATCCCGAAGTTACTAACTACGGAAATGACATTTCTTCAGAATTGGGAGAATTTAGCGCTGCTCCTTCTGTTCGTACTTTCGGTTGTACGTTAAAAGCCTCTTTTTAAGTAAAACTCAAAATAAAAAACAGATATGAAAAATAAAATTATATTATCCGTGTTAATTTCTTTGATGATGATAAACTTGCCGTCATGTAGCGATTTTTTGGATATCAATAAAGATCCCCGATATCCGGCCGATGCTACTACAAAGATGTTATTTGCTTCGGGTGTCTCCTGGTCTGCTTCCCGTTTGGGTAGAGACGGACAATTGGTCGGTGAAATGTGGGCGCAACATTATACACAAAATAATGCCGCCAATCAATACAAAGATATTGATTACTACAATATGGCCAATAATAACGGCTATCCTACGGCTATTTGGTCGTCGATGTACACCGGCGCTTTGCCCGATTTTAGAATTGCCATCGAACAAGCCGAACAAAACGGCGAATGGCATTATTGGTTGGCTTCCAAAGTAATGACAGCCTTTGATTTTTATTTGCTGGTAAGTTTCTGGGAAAAAATACCTTTTACGGAAGCTTTGAAAGGCACAGACGCTTTGGAACCTGCGTACGATGAAGGTAAAACGGTAGATACCGGTATTATCGCAATATTGGATGAAGCAATCGCTAAAAAGGCTGAGGCTTCCAGTATTGCTTCCATGGCAGCCAATGATTTTGTGTTCGGTGGAAATATAGACAATTGGGTAAAATTTGCAAAAACATTGAAATTGAAAATATTGATGCGTGATTTTGCAGCTAATCAATCAGCTATTCAGGCTTTGGTAAACGAAGGTGATTTACTGGCAACAGCCGATGCCCGAATGACCGGTTTCATTGATGCAACCAACAATTCGAACCCATTGTATGAGGCTGACCGTCGGGCTTTGAATACGGCTGCGAATCTTAGAGCAAGCGCTACTTTGGCTAATTATTTAAATGCTTATAATGACCCGCGTATCGCTAATTTTTATGAACCTGTCACCATCAATATAGATGGAACTCCTGCTCCGGCAGATACTTATCGTGGAGTTGACCAAGGTTCGGCCGATTTCTATGTGCAGGCTACATTCCCGACCAATGCTCATTCACGTGCACGCCTGGCAGCTACAGATCCGGTGTATTTCCTATCGGTAGCCGATGCGTATTTCTTGCAGGCGGAAGTTTATGCCCGTTTGGGTGATGTGGCTCAGGCTAAAGCAAAATACAACGCAGGTGTAAACGCAGCATTCACACGCTGGGGATATAATACGGCAGCTATTTTCACAGGAGCAGGCGGCGCTTACGAATTTAATTCGACCGATTTAAATTCGATGCTGAAATGTATCCTGACGCAAAAATGGATTGCTACTACCCGTTGTAACTCATGGGACGCTTTCTTCGATATTAACCGTACGGGATTTCCTGCATTGGGTACCCAAACAGCCAATCGGACAGATGCTCCGGCTACACAGAACCCGGATTATGTTTTAGGAACGTTGACGCCTTCTATCGGTTCGGTATTGCCTGCCGGAGATTATCCCCGTCGTTTCCTTTTCACAAAATCATCTTCGGATTATAACAGCAAAGCACCCGACGCCGATGATTATCCTATCGGAAAGAAAATGTGGTGGCATAAATAATATTATTTAAAGTAAAAAAATAAATTATAAACGTATGAAATCAATAAAAATATTATTAGTGTTATTCTCTTTGGGAGTGATGTTTACTGCTTGCGAGAATTATTCGGATACGCCAGTTGAATATTCCCCCATTTTTCCCTTGTCCGGCGAATGGCGGGTGAGGATTACCGATGAAAGTACAGGTGATCTGTTGAAAACAACGGCCGGTGCAGTAGCTATATACGTTTTTGGTACGTATAATACTTCCGACAATAAAGCGAATGAAATGTGGATTCGCACTACCTCTTCTATGGTTGGCGGATTAGGCGCTTTGCGGGGAAAAATATCCTGTGATGTTCCCGGATTGAGTTTTGGAGGAACAAATGTATCCGATATATCGGTTACGACCGGAGCGACATTTTCGATTACGGACGGAAAAGTAAGCTTAAATGCGATTACTATGCCTTCCGGTGTTACTGCCGATAAAATTTCCTTTCGACTTACGACTTCCAAAGTAGCCGGAAAAACTTTCCTTTTCGAAGGTTTCCGGCGAACCTTGTGGAATGAAGATGAATCCTATTCAAGTTTTTAGTTAGGGGAAGACTTATTTATTAAAAAAAACTGTCTGAAAAGGCTGTCATTTAATTGACAGTTTCTTTTCAGACAGTTTTTTTGCGTCATCATATCAACACATTTCTCTCCTGAAAAATGGGAAAATGACATAATCTACGTATTTTTTAAACTTATTTTTGTAAATTTAAAAAAAATATTTTATCTTTGCAAAATGATGTATGTGATTTTTAATAAATAAATGTTACTGGTTTTAAATCACCGTTTGATATAGACAGTTTTTTTTAAGGAATGCCATATATGATGTTTAAATCACATAAAAAAATAAAAGAGACAGTAAAAATTGAAGTTTAATTAAATGAAAAGTGTATGAAAAAAATGATTTTGTTACTGACATGCCTCATTATAGGCATGGGATGGGCAATTGCACAAAACAAGCAAGTATCCGGTACGGTTGTGGATGAGGCCGGAGAGCCGGTTATTGGGGCGTCGGTTGTCGTAAAAGGGTATGCTACGATTGGCGCAAATACAGATTTGAACGGGAAGTTTACATTACAAGTCCCGGAATCAGCCAATACGTTGATTGTCAAATATTTAGGAATGCAGGAACAGGAAGTGGCGGTAGCTCCGAATGTTTCGGTTACTATGCATTCTTCGGCCAGCGAATTGGATGAAGTGATTGTGGTGGCTTTCGGTACTGCCAAAAAATCAGCCTTTACCGGTTCGGCGAAAGTGGTTAGCGCCAAGGAATTGGAAAAATCGCAAGTGACAAGCGTTACCAATGCACTGTCAGGCGCCGTTCCCGGTCTTCAATTAACTTCCAGCAATGGCGCTCCGGGCGCTACTTCTGTTATTAAAATCCGAGGGTTCAGTTCGTTGAATGCAGGAAACAACCCCTTGATTATTGTAGATGGCGCTCCGTATAGTGGAGATTTGAGCAACCTCAATCCCAATGACGTAGAGTCGATGACCGTCTTGAAAGATGCCGCTTCCAATGCCTTGTATGGAGCGCGTGGAGCGAACGGCGTGATCATGATTACCACCAAGAAAGCGGATAAAAGCGGTGATGCGGTCATCACATTTGATGCTAAATACGGGACCAATTCCCGCGCATTGCAACAATACAATATCATTACCAACCCCGCACAATATTACGAAACGCATTATGGCGCTTTATCAAAATATTATGTTAACCAGGGAATGGCTCAGCAACAAGCATGGCAACAAGCCAATGCGAACCTGTTCGGCGACCAGGGTAACGGAGGTTTGGGATACAACGTTTATACCTACCCCGCAGGACAGATGTTGATTGGGCTGAACGGTAAATTGAATCCCAGCGCTACGCTTGGACGTACCGTTACCTATAGAGGAGAAGACTACTATTTGACTCCCGATGATTGGGAAAATGTAGGAACACGCGACGGCATACGCCAAGAATATAATTTCTCTGTCAACGGTGGTTCCAGCAATAAATCTTCTTTCTATGCTTCACTTGGCTGGTTGGATAACCAGGGTATCACAACGGCTTCCAGTCTGGAACGTTTAACCGCTCGTTTAAGAGCCGATTCTCAGGTTAAAGAATGGATGAAGGTAGGTGGAACCATGTCTTATACTAAATTTGAGCACAATTCGCTGTCCAACAACGGTTCAAGTACTTCATCGGGAAACATTTGGGCTTTCACGTCACAGATGGCTCCTATTTATCCCGCATATATCCGCACTGCCGACGGCAACGTGAAGATAGACGGCAATGGTTTTGGTGTGATGGACTATGGCAACGGCACCAACGCCGGTATGTCTCGTCCGTTTATCTCGGATGCCAACCCCATTATGGACAGCCAATTGAACACGAATAACCACGAAGGGAATGCCGCTACCGGCAACGGTTTTATGGATCTCGTATTCTTTCCGGGCTTTAAAATAACCTTGAACGGCACATACAACCTCGACGAAACTCGCGGAACCTATGTATATAACCCCTATTATGGACAGTTTGACACTACCGGCGGTACCGTGAGTAAATATCACGGTCGCACGTATGACTACAACCTGCAACAGTTGGTAAACTACACAAAAACCATCGCAGGCGATCACAACCTGGAAATTTTGCTGGGACACGAATACTACAATTATATGTATGCTGAGTTGTCTGCCAGCAAATCGAAGATGTTTTCGCAGGACAATAAGGAATTGGGCGGCGCCGTATTAGACGGTCAGGACGCATATTCTTACAGAAGTACCCGCAATAACGAAGGTTATTTCAGCCGTTTGCAATACAATTTCGACGAGCGTATCTTCGCTTCAGCTTCTTTCCGCAGGGACGCTTCTTCCCGTTTCCACCCGGATTACCGTTGGGGTAATTTCTGGTCGGTAGGCGGAGCATGGCTGATCAATAAAGAAGGTTGGCTCGATGCTTCGTGGGTGGACGAATTAAAGATAAAAGCCTCTTATGGGGTACAAGGAAACGACGACATCGGCTTATACCGTTATACCGACGTGTTCGACATAGTCAATTCGGCAGGCAGTATCGGGACTTCGTTTGCAGCAAAAGGAACAAAAGATATTACGTGGGAAACGAATGCAAACTTCAATATCGGAACGGAATTTCAATTATTCGACCGTATTACGGCAAGTTTAGAGTATTACCATCGTAACACGACGAATATGCTATTCTCATTCACGGTCGCACCCTCGCTGGGATATTCAAGTTATTACGACAACATCGGCGATATGTATAACACCGGCGTTGAACTGGACCTCGGAGTGAACATCCTTAAATTGAGAGATTTTACCTGGGACGTCAATTTCAACATATCTACGCTGAAAAACCGTATCACTATGTTGCACGAGGACAAAAAGACGTCTTCTTTATATGATGCAAACGGCAAAGAATATAAAGGATACAATTTAGAAAGTTATTTCGTTGCGGAAGACCTGTCCATACTTAGCTGGCGCTTGAAGGACTATGCCGGCCTAAGCGAAGACGGACAGTCGATGTGGTATAAAAACACGAAAGACGATGAGGATAATATTACCGGACGCGAAACGACTACCGCTTATGCCGATGCCGACTATTATGCAACCAATGAAACGGCTCTTCCCAAAGTGTTCGGCGGTTTTGGTACCACCCTGCAGAGTCATGGAGTGGATTTCAGCATTAACTGCTCCTATCAGATTGGCGGAAAGCAATATGACGGCACCTATGCACAATTTATGTCGCCGCCGGTTGCTTCCAATACCGGTTACAATTTCCATGCGGATGTTTTGAAGGCATGGACGCCTGAAAATACAAGCAGCGATATCCCGCGTTTTGTCTTCGGCGATACGTATGGCGCAGCTGCATCCACCCGTTTCCTGACCGATGCCAGTTACCTGAATATTGAGAATATCAATCTGGGTTATACCTTCCCGGCAAAATGGACTAAAAAAATATTTGTCAATTCACTGCGACTGTATGTTGCCGGCGAAAATATTTTCTATTGGTCAAAACGTACAGGTTTCGACCCGCGTCAAGCATACAGTAGCACGACGACCAGCAACATATACAGTATGACGCCTAATGCTACCTACTATTCGCCTATGAGAACACTCTCCGGCGGTGTTACGATTCAATTTTAAACATTAAAGGATTAAAGATATGAAAACAGTAAATAAATTATTATCTCTGTTAGCAGTGGCGGCGCTGATGCTGACCGGCTGTATTGATGAGACTTTTCCCGAAGGCGATACCGCAACTTCAGAACAAATTGGCGCTTCGGCAACGGCTTTGGAAGCATCTCTTAACGGGATTCCGTCGCAAATGTCTCAGGGCTATCTGGTTTATGGCGGACAAACTCACGAAACCGATATGGCTTACCCTCAATTTATGATTATGCAAACAGAACTGTTGGGCGATATGTATCCGCTCGGAAGTAATTCCGGCTACGACTGGTACAGAAACTATAACACGTTTAACGGTGTTGTGGGCGAAACCAGTTATTTTGCTTACCTGCCTTGGTTTACGCTGTATAAGTTCATAAAATCTGCCAACGATATTATCGCAGCAGTTGATATTACGGACGAAAGTTTGTCGCCTTCCATCAAAGGGGCCGCCGGTGTAGCATACGCCTGCCGGGCTTTTGACTACTATTTGCTTACCGTGTTCTTTGAACCGGTCGAAAACAAATATACCGACTGTTCCAAAGTGTTGGGATTGACTGTTCCATTCGTAACGGAAGAAACTACCGGCGAGATTGCCAAAAACAATCCGCGTGCTTCCCACAACGATATGATTGCGTTCATTCTTTCCGACCTTGATAAAGCGGAACAATGCTTGGAAGACTATACTCCCAGTTCGAGAATGTTCCCCGGTTTAGCCGTTGCGTATGGCATCAAGGCTAAAGTGTATCTCTTGGATGGACAGTACGACAAGGCAGCCGAATATGCCCGCAAGGCTATCGATACTTTTGGCGGTACGCCCGTTACTCAATCGCAATGGGAAGACCCCACTACCGGCTTCTGTGTCGCTAATCAGGCGTGGATGTGGTACGTTAACTATGCGGCTGAAAGTATGGGTAACTTGTGTAATTTTACCGGTTGGATGTCCGGCGAAGCGGATTGGGGGTATTCCTCGCTGACTCGCCCGTCTATCGACAAATCACTGTACGACAAGATTGCCGCTACAGACTTCCGCAAGCATACTTTCCTTGATCCCCAAAAGTTTGATTTCTACAACTATCAAACCTCGCGCGATGCAGCTTACATTAATGACGCACCTGCTCATCTCACGCTCAAGTTCCGCTGTAAGGGCGGCGATTGGGAAACATACAGCATTGGCGGCGCCGTTGATGTTCCCGTGATGCGTGTAGAAGAAATGTACCTCATAGAAGCGGAAGCAGTGGGTGCATCGCAGGGAGTAGGCGCCGGCGTGGCCAAACTGAATGGTTTTATGAAAACGTATCGTCAGCCCGATTATAACTTTACGACTTCGGATCTCCGTACCTTCCAACTGGAAGTGCTTACCCAGATGCGCATTGAATTTTGGGGAGAAGGCAACGCATTCCCAACAGCTAAGCGTCTGAAACCGGGTGTGATGCAGAACTACGAAGGCACCAATGCTCCGTCGGACATCTTCAAAGTCAATTGCGAAGGTATCAAACCTATCTGGAATTTGGTTATTCCTATCTCTGAAGTGCAGGCGAATGTGGCTTTGGAAGGTAACAACAATCCCGACCCGACCGCCACAATCGTATATCCAAGTCCTGTAGGTCAATATTCGGATAAAAAATAATTTATAAAACAGATAATATGAAACCCGCATGCAAAAGTTGCACACAAGAGTATGAACATGATGCGGGTTCCATACGACCATTAAAAAAACAAATTATGTTACGTATGAAAATAATAAAAAATATATCAGGTATTTTGTTGGCGTTGGTTGCCATGACGACCTTCTACTCTTGCTCTGAAGAGGTAGAATATACGCCGGCAGAGAAACTCGACTCCGAACAGGTGTATTTCCCTACATCCAACAGTTCTACGATCAACTTGTCGAGTGTGGAACAATCATTCCAAATTGCAATTATGCGGGGCAAAACCGGCGACGCAGTAACAGTGCCCCTGACGGTAACCGCCGAGAGCGGATTGTACGGTATTCCTAACTCCGTTACTTTTGCACAAGGCGAATCTACCGGTGTAATAACCATTACGTACGATCCCGATGCAGTAGGATTTGACAACTATACGACAATAAAATTAAGCATTGGCAGCGAAGGATATACTTCTCCTTACGGTTTGGCTGAATATACAATAAATGTAGGTATTCCGGCGCCATGGAAATCTTTGGGAAAAGGTATTTTCATTGAAGATTTCGTTTCTGCACTTTTTGGCGTTAACAACATTCCGTATCAAGTGGAAATTCAAGAAAACCAACTAACACCGGGTTTCTTCCGATTGGTTAATCCGTTTGGAGCGGCCTATCCATACAACGATCCGGGCGATTGGGATGAATCGAAAGATTGGTATTTCGAAATTCACGCCGAAGACCCGACTGCTGTTTATATCAATGTGCAGGACTTAGGCTTTGACTGGGGTTACGGAATGATGAGGGGCGGAAGTCTTGCCGGATATTATATAGCAAGAGGTCAAACCTTGGAAGACGTAAAAGCCGCCGGATATACCGGTACTTATAAGAATGGTGTGATTACTTTCCCTGCGGATGTTTTACTTTTCGCTATGGCAGCATATAATAACGGTGGGCTTTATACAGCCAACGGGAATGGCGCATTCACGGTTGCTATGCCGGGCGTAGTTTTAGCGGACTATTCTCTTGAAGTCGCTTATGCAGGCAAATATACGGATGCTAAAGATAATATTGCAGGAGTTTTGGCTGAAATTCTCGAAGCGGGAGCAGATGTAGAATCTGTACGCCTTGCCGTAGTTGAAGGAGCCGACGTAGCTGCTGCCGCTGAAGGAATAGCGGACGGAAGCATCAAAGCTGTGGAAGTTGCAGCAAAAGCAACAACCGTTAATATTCCTTTTGCAACAGCTCCGGTTGCAGGACGTTATACCATCGTTGCCGTTGCTTACGCTGGTGGCGAAGCGCAAGCCGTCGCTTCGGCAGAGTTTAAATATACGCCGCCGACATCCGAAACGTGGACAGCCCGTTCTACCGGCGATTACGTTTATTCGTTATTCTTTACAGACGCAAATGACAATCCGGTAACAGATCCAGATCTTACGCTCTATCAAAGCGACGCTGACCCCAACCGTTGGAAAATTGAACATTGGGGATACGACGTTGATTTCATCTTCACTTACAACGTAGCAACAGGTGAAGTATTAGTAGCAGACCAGGAAATCGGCTATGTACATCCTTCTTACGGAGCAGTTATGGTGGACGACATGGTTGACTATACCGGCGGAACAAATTACGGAAAGAGTTACTACGCTGACGGAGTATTTCATTTCGCGGTCATCTATTATGTAAGTGCGGGTAACTTTGGTTATGGAGAAGAAACATTTACGATAACGGGGGCCGCATCTGTCACGGCAAAAACTTCTACACTTCGTTCGGGAAGCCAAAAGTCGGTAACAAAATCAAGTGTATTGCGCAAACAATTTGTGCGTAATACCTATTTAGGAACCCCCTTGAGATAAAAGACAGGTTTCTCCGAAGACACCGGTAAAATCCGAAAATAATGAACCGTCCTCAAAGCATTTTTTCTTTGAGGACGGTTCATTATTTTATACTTCACGCGGCAAAATTCGATAAATTTACTTATCTTTGCAGGGATGTTCAACGATGGTTGGGCGGCGAGTGAAAAAGAATATTCTCTAAAAAATATGTTTGATGAAACGAATTAATGCTATTTTAGTCGTATGCTTATGCTTGTTTTTTAGCATAGGTGTTAGCGCTCAGGGCTTGAAAGCTTTTAAGTTGCCCAATGGGTTGAGCGTTTTTATTTGGGAAGACGAGAAAGCGTCTGATGTATATGGGATGGTGTCTGTAAATGTAGGCGCCAAGGAAGACCCGGAGAATTATACCGGATTAGCCCATTATTTAGAGCATGTCTTGTTCAAAGGCACCGATAAAATCGGCACCTTGGATTGGGAAAAGGAAAAACCCATTTATGAACAAATCATCGCCAAATATGATGAATTAGCCCAAACAGCCGACCCTGTTAAGCGAGCGTCTATAGTAAAGGAAATTAATCAGTTGACGATTGAAGCCGCGAAATACAACTTGTCGAACGATTTTTCCACCCTGACGCAGGGTATGGGCGGTTATGGCCTGAATGCAGGTACAAGTTTTGATTATACCGTTTATTACAATTCTTTTCCGCCCGGAGAGATTTATAAATGGTTGAAATTGAACTCCGACAGACTGATCAATCCCGTGTTTCGCAGTTTTCAACCGGAATTGGAAACCGTTTACGAAGAATTCAATCGTGGGCAAGACAGCCAGGATCGTCGGGAAAGTGAATTTCTTTTGAGTACTATTTTTCCCGGACATCCTTATTCCCGTTCTGTGATAGGGCTACCGGAGCATTTGAAAAATCCGCAGTTGAGCGAATTGATAAAATTCTATAAGGATTGGTATGTGGCCGGGAACATGGCTTTGATATTAGCAGGAAAAGTTAAAACTGCAGAAATTTTGCCCATTATCAGAGAAACATTCGGACGCATCGAAAACCGGCCTACGCCGGAAAGGAAACAGTATCCCGAACAAGTGCTGAAAGGCAGGAAAGAAGTGAGTGCTAAATTATCTACCTACCCGCAAGTGATGTTGGCATATCCCGGTATTACCTCCGACAGTGAAGATGAGTACGCTTTAGATATCTGTACGTCCATCTTGTCGAATAACAACCGTACAGGACTGATAGATAAATTAGTCCTCGATGGCGATCTGATGTCCGGAAGCGCAGGTTCTCAGGTCTTGAAAGAAAGAGGGACTATTCTCGTATCGGCCATCCCTTTTTATGATAACAGCCAACGCCGCTTCGAATCGCTCGGTTCAACGGAAAAAGTCCTGCTGAAAGAAATAAAAAAACTACAGACCGGACAGTTTGAAGAATGGTTGGTCGAATCCATCAAAAACGAAATGATCCGGACTTATGATCTTGCCCTGGAATATCCGGGGAATGTAGCAGACTACATATCAACCGTTTTCATCGCTGGAAAAGACTTGTCGGAACTCTTGAATTACAAAGAAATTGTAGCTTCGATTACCACGGAAAAAATCAAAGAAATCGCAAAAAAATATTTTGGATCCGACTATTATGCACTTCATCTGAACGAAGGTAAACCCGGAAAAGGTATTGAATTAGAGAAACCGCAATACGAACCTATCCTGCCTGTAAGGGGAGCGGAAACGGAATACGCCAAGGAATTTCGTTTCTTACCGGTCAAATATCCGGTAGATGCTTACGCCAAAATGGATGAAGTAACCGACAAACCAATCAACGACCGTTCCAAATTGTATTATACACAAAATGAGGAAAATGATATTTTTACGCTGACTTTGAAATTCGGAATAGGAATGGAGAAAATGCCCAAATTGGGACTGGCGGTTTCCTTAATGAACAATGCCGGCATCATGGGACAAATGAGCGCACAGGAAGTAAAGCAATCCTTCAGTGATCTGGGTGCAACTTGCCGGTATAGCGTAAGCGACAGTTACCTTATGGTTAGCGTACAAGGATTTGAAGCCAATCTGGAAGCAACCTGTAATTTATTGACTCGGCAGATATTATTACCCCGCTTGGACGAGAAGCAAATGAATAGCAGGAAAGGCGCTTATTATCAGGGGAGGAAAATAGAAAAAACCAATAATGAATACTTGTCCGATGCTTTGGAGGAATATTTGCTTTACAAGGATAAATCGGACTATATAGACCGTTTATCGCTGAGTGAAATCAATAATTTGACAGTCAGTAACCTTACCGGTGAATTTCAACGGGCTACCGATTATGAGGCGGAAATCCATTATACCGGTTCTCTTCCTGTCGAAGACGTATATGCTGTTTTGAGTACTAATCTCCCTTTGAAGCAAGGAGAAAAAGCGTCTACTTCCCCGGAAATAAAAGACAGAGTGAACTATACGGAAAATACCGTTTTGTTTTTACCCAACAGTGACGCCAAACAAAGCACAATATACTTCTTTGTAGAAGGAGATGCGTATAAAAAAGAAAAAGACCCTTATAAAAATGCTTTTAACCAATACTTTAGCGGCGGTTTCAGCGGGCTGGTGGCACAGGAAATACGCGAGTACCGCTCCTTGGCATACGCATCGGGAGGCAGCTATTATTCCCCTGCTGTTGAAAATAAAAAAGGCTATTTTGTCGGCTCTATAGGAACCCAAGCCGACAAAACCTTGGATGCAATCGGAGTATTCATGGATTTATTGACCAATATGCCGCAATATCCGGACAGATTGGTCAATATCAAGAATTATCTGAAAGAAACGGCTACTGTAGAAAAACCCCATATCCGTAACGCCAGTCAGACTTACAGAGCATGGAATCTGAGGGGTTATACAAAATCTCCGGCAGAAACGAACAGGGATGCGATTGAAAATCTGACTTTCGAGGATATCGTTCAATTCTACAACGACAACATCAAGGGACGACCGGTTGTTATCGCTATCGTGGGTAATCCGAAAATGATAGATGAAAAAGCGCTGGCAAAATACGGCAAGGTTGTGAAATTAAGCGCATCAAAAGTTTTCAGCGATAAATAGGAATTTTTCTATGGCTTACGGAAAACAACAACTACAACGCTAATAAAGAGATATGAACACAAATGAATTAGCAGCTTCAGCGCTGATGGAATTGGAAAATAATTTTGGTGCGCATAATTATCACCCGATTCCGGTTGTACTTGACAAAGGGAAAGGCGTATATGTATGGGATGTGAACGGAAAGCGGTATTATGATTTTCTATCGGCTTATTCGGCTGTCAACCAAGGGCATTGCCATCCGGAAATAGTAAATGCCTTGCTTGAGCAAGCACAAAAACTAACGCTTACTTCCCGTGCGTTTTACAACAGTCAGTTAGGAAAATACGAAGAATATGCCACTCGTTATTTCGGTTATGACAAACTGCTTCCGATGAATACCGGAGCGGAAGCTGTTGAATCAGCCATTAAATTATGCCGCAAATGGGCTTATGAAAAAAAAGGTTTGGCGGATAATACGGCGCAAATCATTGTCTGTGAGAATAATTTTCACGGCAGAACCACAACGATTGTGTCATTTTCAATTGATCCTGAAGCAAAGAATCATTATGGGCCTTTTACGCCGGGATTTATCGTCATTCCCTATAACGATGTGGATAGCCTTGCAAAAGTAGTGGAAGAAAACCGTTCCGTGGCCGGTTTCTTAGTCGAACCGATTCAGGGTGAAGCCGGTGTTTACGTACCGGATGAGGGCTATTTGAAAGCATGTTATGCGCTTTGTAAAAAACACGATGTATTGTTTATTGCCGATGAAGTTCAGACAGGGATTGCCCGTACCGGAAAATTGCTGGCTTGTGATTATGAAGCCGTTCGTCCTGATATTCTGATTTTGGGAAAAGCCTTATCCGGAGGCGTTTGTCCGGTTTCAGCCATCTTAGCCGACCAGGAAATTATGGAAGTCATCCGTCCGGGACAGCATGGCTCTACTTTTGGTGGTAATCCGATTGCGGCGGCGGTGGCAATTGCCGCTTTGAAAGTAATTGAAAATGAAAAATTAGCAGAAAACGCTTATGCGCTTGGAATTCTTTTTCGGGAAGAAATGCAAAAATTTTGCCTGCAATCGAAAATTGCCGCTTATGTGAGGGGAAAAGGCTTATTGAATGCATTGATAATTAACAACGAAGCACAAAAAGACCTCGCATGGGATATCTGTATAAAACTCAGTGAAAACGGTTTATTGGCAAAACCCACCCACACGAACATTATCCGGTTTGCGCCGCCTTTGGTCATTACGGAAAAGCAACTCCGCGAATGTATTGACATTATTCAACAGACAATTGATGCTTTTGAGTAGCGATGGAGCGTGCTCCGTCGCTACTTGTGTGTATAAAATCTTACTATATTTAAAATATTTTCTTAACTTTGCATAAAAATGAAAGAAATTAATACGCAAAACACAAAATATGGCTTTTGTAAAAATTAAAGATACAAATATCTATTATTTGGAATCGAATAAAGAGGCTGACGAAACAATTCTTATGCTACATGGAATGTTTTCGAATATGGCTGTTTTTTATCTTAATATTGCGCCGAAGTTGGCAGAAAAATATCACATCGTACTCTATGATTTTAAGGGACATGGGATGAGTGATGTCGCCGCAAGCGGATATGACCTTCGTTCCATGACGGAGGAAATGCTCGAACTTATCGAAAAGTTACATTTAAAGAAAGTGCATATTACCGGCTATAGCTTTGGCGGATTAATTGCCTTATATACACTTATACATTATCCGGACATAATCGGCAAGGCGGCAATCATAGAAGCGCCGAATCCTGATACGGAAGAGCACAGGACAGTCCAAACATATAGCCGTGATCTTTTATTGCAAAAAACCATGGATTCCTCAAGTTCTACACAACTGAAGCCCAGTAACAGAAAATTAAACAAATTAAACGCGCAGATTGAATTTTTACTTAATAAAAGTACTTTACAAGATGATATGCGCCTTTTCCTGAACTTTTTCGAAGAAATTCCGGGAAGTCATATTTCAAATGAAACTTTATTATTGTATGGAAATCAATCCGACTGCGTTGATTCAGGCTATTTCCTGCACCAAAGCATAAAAGATTCCCAATTATTTATTGGAGAAGGCGACCATAATATTCCGGTTCAAAATTCGCAATGGATTACAGATAAATTAGTGGATTTCTTCTTCTAATTTACAGTTTTATGGGAACTCCCATATAAAAATCTAAAATTTTTGTCCGCAGGATGTATTCATACTTTGATTGAACAAGTTCGGATTGACTTTGAATATATCTTGTTTTTGCTTCATTAAATTCATATACGGAAGAATTTCCCAATTCGTATCGTTTTAGTGCATAATTGAATGCCAGGGATGCAGCTTGAACCGATTTTTCCGAAGATCGGTATTTTTCGATGGAAGCGGTTGAATTTTTATGTGCAATCTGGATTTCCTTATACAAAGACTTTTTAGAATTTTCTAAAATAAGTAGTTGATTCTGAATATCAATTTTTGCTCGTTTCACCTGATTTTTCACAGAGAAACGGTTAAAAATCGGGACAGTGAGATTGAAGCCGATAATGCGATTATTATTATTTTTTAATTGATCCGAAAACGAATCATTCTCTTCCATTGACCTTTGTGTAAGTGGATTGAAACGTTTTTCCGGATTATACACGTATAAGTAATTCGTACCTGCCGACAGAAGCAAGTCCAATTGCGGTAAATAACCGGCTTCTGCAATTTTGAGCGATTTTTCGGCGCTTTCTACCTTATATTCCTGTCCTTTGATACCCGGTTTGATAATCACGGCGCTTTCATAAATCCGGTCGGGCGGAAGTAAACTTCCGATAAAGAGATTAATGATATCTCCTTCAAATTCAGGGGCATAAATATCAAATCCGGAATTTTTTTCCAATTCCAAAGCTTGGGCAAGGTCTATCAGCGCCAAATCCAAATTGTTTTTTGCTTCCACGAGCGCTACTTCATCTTTTGCTACCTGCGCCTGAATATCATACAGTTGCGATTTCGGCACACTTCCCGCTTCTACTAATAATCCTGTTCTTTTTACTTGGTTTTTGCTGAGTTCAAGCTGATTACCGTCAATAGAAAGTAATTCTTTGTAAAATAATACTTGTAGAAACAGCGAAGTGATATTTAAAGATAAATCTTCCTTCGCTTTTGCTAAATTTTCTGTGGCAGCTTGAATTTCCAATTTTGTCTTGGCGATTTCATTGGGTATCCTAAATCCGGTAAATAGAGGAATTGAACTGCTTAGTCCGAAATTTGAAACCGACCTGGATTTGCTATTATAAACGGTATCGTAACCACTGTAATTGGTTCTGTAAAAATCCCATTCCTGGCTTGTCGTAGCGTTCAGGTTCGGCAGGCGGCTGTTTTTTGCCGTATTATTCAGGATTTCAGCATCTTCTTTCTGAAGTTCCAATTGTTTGACATTAATATTATGATCTATTGCATACTGAATACAATTCTCAAGCGTCCATTTTTTATCTTTCACATCATTGTACGGAGCGTCTGGCTCCGGTATCGTCAATAAATAGGGAATTGTCTGTTGCGCTTGATTGTCATTTGCGGGAGGTTTAATTTTGTTCTCGTCCACGGCAGGAGGAGGCGTCTGATTTACTATGGGGGAATTCGTTTCTGTTTGCCGAAGTATTGCCCTTACCGCTTCAATTTTAGCCTTATTATTTTCATACTGCTCTGGTAACGTCAATAAATTAGGAATTGCCTGCTGCGCTTGATTGTCATTTGCGGGAGGTTTAATTTTGTTCTCGTCCACAGCAGGAGGAGGCGTCTGATCTACTATAGGGGACTTTGTTTCTGTTTGCCGAAGTATTGCCCTTACCGCTTCAATTTTAGTCTTATTATTTTCATACTGCTCTTTAATAGAATCTTGTTGTGCCTGAATTCCGCTAAAGGAGGAAAAACAGAGGATACACAACAAAACAAAACGCCTAATTGTCATCACTCGACAAACAACAGATAAAAGCATATTTACAGATTTCATTTTTATAATTATTTATTAGTGGACGCCAAAACGGCGCCACGGATTTTATCATTCATATCCAACCCTGATTTTATTTCCACATAAGTGCCATCTGAAAGCCCTATCTCTATTTGTTGCTTTTCAAATTGTTGCTTTGATTTTCCAGGTTGAAGAACATAGACGTAGGTTGCCTTATTGTTAAACTCAACAACGCTTTCCGGAATGGTGATTACGTCATTTAGCTGTTCAACGACAATATCGGCTGTCGCACTATAATCTGAACGCATAAAATAATCTGTTTGAATATTTTTAATAGCCGCCTTCAGTTCGTATAAGACAGCGCCGTTTTCTTTTTCGCCTTTAGGGGATATATATTCCAGCGTAGCGTTAAACAATTCGGAACTGATGGCCCCTACGGATACGACGACCGGCATCCCGATTTTTAGTTTTCCGACCTCTGTTTCGTCAATCGTCCCCTTGAAAATCAAGTCGCTCATATCCGCGACTATAGCGATGGTAGTTCCTTCGGTGAATTGATTCGGCATTATGCCGGCATTTCCCTCCTTTTCCGGAATATCAAGAATCATGCCGCTGATTTTGGAGCGAACTTGTGTGTTACTTTCATTTTCTTTGCTTTTGGCAACACCGCTCTTTAAGATTTCGATGGCGTCTTCAGCCGCACTTTTTTCTTCGATGGATTTCTGATAGTTTGCCTCTGCCAATTCATATTCATTCCGGGAAATGACGTCGTTTTTGTAAAGCATAGACTGGCGTTTGTATTCCTTACTCACTTGCTCCAGGGTAATGCCTGCAATCTTTAGCCGAGACTCCGCCGAATTCAATTGGATTGGATCGGTAATAATTTCCACAATCGCAATAACTTCACCTGCATTAACCATTTCACCGGGTTCCTTATAAATTTTTGAAATGGTTCCGGTTATCTTCGGTTTGACTAAGACCGGATACCGAGGTTCAATATTACCTGTTGCGGTTTTTTTACTCTCAATACTTCTTTTTTGAGGAGAAATAAGCTCATATTCCGGCGCTTGTGGATGAGAGTCATCCCACAAGAATTTGAACGTCATTATCAAGATTATTCCTAATAATGCGAATAAGATGTATTTGCCGACTTTTTTCATACCTATATAATTTATTTTTAATTTTTAGTTCTTTTATCACTCTTCTCTGATCGCATCAATGGCTTTAATTGACAAAGCCCGCATCGCCGGGATTGTTCCAGCCAATAATCCACTGATTAGCAGTATTATTATTGAAACAAGCGCAGTATCAAAACTAATCATCGGATTAGAAAAATAAACATTTTCCAAATGTTGAAACCAAAAAATATTCCCCAGATACAGGACATAAACACCTGTACATAAACCGGGAATACCGGCTAAGGCTGTCAGAGACAGGCTTTCCATCATAATTTGTACAATAATTGTTTTCGGACTGGCGCCCAAGGCTCTTCTTATCCCTATCTCTTTCGTTCTTTCCCTGACGGTAACCAGCATAATGTTGCTAACGCCTATTACACCGGCAAAAAGCGTTCCCGAACCGATTATCCAGACTAAAATAGCAATTCCATCAAACAAATTTGAAAAGAGCAAAAATTCTTTTTCTAAGTTTGTACTCCAAACGGCCTGTAAATCATCCGGATGTATGCTATTTATCTTCTTCAGTTCCATTTTGATTTTATCTTCTATGTCATTTATCGATATGGACGGAAGCGAAGTTACAGCTAATGATTGGATAACATCCCCTTTATTGGTAATTTGCTGCAAGGTAGTCAAAGGAACGAGTATTGTATTCTCCAATTTTCCACCGATATCAACATCGGAAATACCGACGGTAACACCTATCACCTGGAAATATACACCATTCACACGAATTTCCCTGTTCAAAGGATTTTCATCATCACGAAATAATTCTTCATAGACTTTGGTGCCGATGATACAAACTTTCCTTTTATTATCGGAATCAATTTCATTAAAGGGACGGCCAAACGGCATCGTTTGTCGCTCTATTTCAGCATAATTTGGGAGAACGCCTCTCACCTGATAAGAACCTGTTTTGCTTCCGTTCACGACGTTATTATTAATCACATCCGCCCACAAGATGGGGGAAAGATGTTGAATACCCGGTACGGAATCCTTCAGGATTTTTAAATCTTTGTTTCGGATGTTCCATTCCCGCCCTTTTTGTAATCCCTTATACGGAAGGCTGGTTCGTGAAACTCCGATAAAGCACGAATTGTTTGCGAAGCCATCAATGTATTTGTAAGCGCCGCGTTTCAATCCATTTCCTGCACCACTCATGATCACCAACATAAATATCCCCCAAAAGACCCCGAATGCAGTAAGCAAACTTCTGACCTTATTACGGACGATGGTTACCCAAATCTCTTCTATTCTATCTAAATCAAACATTTTTCGAACTCACATATAAATATTTTATCCCAAGTCCCCTTCAGGGATTGATGGGTTTATTCCGATCTCATGGCTTCCACCGGAGAAATTTTCACAGCCAGCCTTGCAGGAAAATAACCGGCAAAGACGCCCGCAATTATCAATATTGTCATTGCACCCAGTGCTACATTCATGTCTACATTCGGATTTTCGAAAATGGCCAAACTCGACATATTCGGATTGTTGACAAGAAATGAACTAAATAATTTGTTTGCACAGATTCCCAAAAACACGCCCAAATAACCGAATAAAGCGGTGATACAAACAGATTCCATTATTATACTGCTTAAAATGGAAGTGGGCTTCGCTCCCAGCGCTTTTCGAATACCAAATTCTTTTGTTCGTTCCCGTACCGTAATTAACATAATATTGCTAACCCCAACAATGCCGGCAAACAAGGTTCCAAGTCCGACGATCCAGATAAAAACAGTAACCGCATTGAAAATACCAACGGCTTGCAAATATTCTTTCATCTGACTATTAATATAAATAGCCCTTCCGTCTTCCGGATCAAACTGATGGATGGCGCCAAAATCCGCTATCAGTTTTTTGTTGAACATTTCGTTTTTATCATTCGTATTGAGGCCTACTGTCGCCATAGATAAACCCTCCAATCCCCATCCGCCGTTAAAAATAAGTTGGGCTGTTGAAAAGGGAATATACATTCTTTCGAGATTGGCGACGGAAGCTTCTTCAAAAACACCGACAACCTTAAAACTCACCTTGTTGATAATGATATTCTTATCCACCGGATATTCATCTGCAAAGAGAACTTCTCTCAGGCGTTTATTGATAATAACCACTTTCCTCTTTTCTTCCACATCGATATCCCTGATGAGACGTCCTTGATCATCAATTACTTTAACCCCACTAATCAAATTGAAGTCGGGATGAATCCCGTATAAATTACCGATGGAATTACTTTGACCATAATTCACATTGACCAGTTTGCGAATTGTTGCGGATAAATATTGTTTTTCCGGTATTTTTTTGTTGACCATGTCATAGTCGTCCTGGTCAAAATTAATTTTTCTGTCTTCCGGAAATCCCTGATAAGGAATAGACGTCAAACGTCCGGATATAAACAATTTGTTGACAAAACGGTTTCCGAAAGACATCACGACCCCGTCTTGCGCACCATTGGCGGCAGACAAGAGGACGACGAACGTGAAAAGCCCCCAAGTAATTGAAAACCCCGAGAGAAAAGTTCGAAGTTTATTTTTCTTTATTGCATCGAAAATTTCAACCCAATTGTCGAAATCAAACATAAAAATCCTTTATTTTATAATTTTGTAATCGATTCAATAAGTCCATCTTTGATATGGACGATTTTATCCGTAGCCTCAGCAACGCTTTGTTCATGCGTTATGATAATCATGGTCATTCCTTCTTTATTTACTTTTCGAAGAATTTGCATGACTTCTACAGACGTTTTACTATCAAGCGCACCTGTCGGTTCGTCGGCAAGAATGATCCGGGGTTTGGCAATCAATGCCCGCGCAATGGCTACCCGTTGTTTCTGTCCGCCCGACAGCTCGTTGGGCATGTGTTGCGCCCATTCCCTCAAGCCTAAGGATTCGAGATAGTCTAACGCGATTTGATTCCTTTTTTTCCTATTCATTCCCTGATAATACAGCGGTAATGCAACATTTTCCACCGCATTTTTGAATGAGATAAGGTTGAATGACTGGAATATAAACCCAATCATTTGATTCCTTAACTTAGCTGCTTGCGTTTCATTCAGGTTTTTCACCAGCAAATTATCCAGATAATAATTTCCCGAGTCGTACGTATCAAGAATTCCCAGAATATTCAATAATGTTGATTTTCCGGAACCGGAAGCTCCCATGATGGATA
The DNA here is from genome assembly GCA_031289145.1 of Dysgonamonadaceae bacterium. Lineage (GTDB taxonomy): Bacteria > Bacteroidota > Bacteroidia > Bacteroidales > Azobacteroidaceae > Azobacteroides. Next base: position 27,799 of record JAITQA010000063.1, read on the forward strand.
TCATCTCTCCCTCCGAAACTTCCAGGTTGATGCCCTTCAAGACATGCAACGGCGCTCCGTTATAATAAGATTTATTGATATTTTCTATTTTGATCATTTATTTGATATGGTTTTAAAACTCCTGATTAGTACAAAAAGAATCCCTATCGCCAAGAGTGTCGACAAGAGATCTGACACAGGAATTGAATACCAGACGCCTCGTACGCCCCAGAACAAAGGGAAAATAAATGCAGCGGGAATTAAAAAAATCAGTTGCCTTGTAATACTCAAGTAAAATGCTTTTTTAGCCGCACCTATGCTCTGGAAAAAAGAACCCGTCACCATCTGAAACCCGCTTAGAGGTAATCCAAGCGTTATTATTTTCAAACATACAATAGCTAATGGTATATTCTCCGAACTTTCTGAAAAGATACCGACCAGAAACGACGAGAAAAATAGAGATACCAACAAACCGGATGTTCCGATAACGACACCGACAAACACCGTTATTTTGAATGTTTTAAGAACCCGATCAATTCTTTCCGCTCCATAATTATAACCGATAATAGGTTGAATACCTTGCGATAGTCCACTTAGCGTCCAGATAAAAAGAACTGTTACGGGATAGGCAAATCCATAAGCAGTAACGGCTGGCGCTCCGCCATAAGCCTTGAGACGATTGTTGATTATCATCATAACGAATGCAGCAGTAAATTGGATTAAAAAAGGAGAAATACCTATATCTAAAATAGACTTAACCACTTTCCACTGTAATTTCATATATTTGAACGACAGAGGAAAATCACTATTCTTTTTCAAAAAATGGTACATGGTAGGAATGAAAGCGATGATACCGGCAATATTGTTTGCAATTGCAACGCCTTTCATGCCCCATTGCAGTACAAACAAAGAAAACGGAACAAGGACTATATTACTCACCAAGATGATCATCATTATTACCATGGCTTTTTTGGGATGGCCGGAAGCTCTTATTACGTTATTCAGGCTAAGTGAAAGCATGAGGAAGACAGCAGGCGGCAGATAGTAAATCAGAAAATCCTTTGCATAAAATAGGTGATCCTGGGTGGATCCGATAAGAGACAATGTGGGGTCGATGAATACAAGGGTGAATATATTGGTATAAGTAAACAGGATAAAAGACAATGTGAAAACGTTTCCTAAAAGATTATAAGCCATTTGTTTGTTATTATTTCCGAGCGCAAGAGAAATCCGTGTGGCGGCTCCGCCACCCATCAACGAACATAATGCCGATCCCATAAGCGTTAGCGGAATACATACCGTCATCGCTCCTACTGCAGGGTCTCCAAGCCCCGGCGCGTATGCTATATAAATCGTATTACTTATGGTGTATATAGCAATCACAATCGTTCCGATAATGCTGGGAACGGCGTATTTCAAGATGAGACGTCCAATCTTGTCTTCCTTTAATTTTTCAATAGTATCTTTTTTCTTTGCGCTCGACGCTTCCATATCAATCATTTATTTAATCTACTAATTCCTCAAGATATCCTACCGCCGCATCTACACCGCCGCATTGAATAAAAGAATCTCTAACTGTTCCGGCATTTTCGGCATATATGCTATTATTCAAAATTTCATAAACGGCATCTCTAAGTTCCTTGGGTCTGAATCGATTGAATTTGAGCCGTATGCCAGCCCCTGTTTTCACCACGCTTTCGGCGACTTGAGACTGGTCGTAGGCAACCGGAATGGTAACCAATGGAATGCCATGCGATAGCGATTCGCTCACCGTATTTTGTCCTGCATGGCAGACAACTACTTGTAAAAAGGGAAGTATTTGCAGTTGAGGAATTCTTTTTTGAATAATGAAATTTGCCGGAATTTCATCAAACAGATCAGGATCGGATATGACAACCACCCCGATTTCTTCATTTTTGAAAGCTTCCATTACTTTCAGAAAGAAATTGATCTTTTCTTCGAAAATAAAAGTAGTTCCGATGCTTACCAATATTTTGGGAATATCTCCCCAAGCACGAAACCGATCCCAATCAAAGGTGTATTGATTGGGGCGAGCTTCCGTAACGGGACCTACAAACTTATACTGTTGCGAAAGTTTATGTTCTCCAAAAAACAAATCTGAAGTATAAACCAGTACAAACTCAGCATGTTCGTCTAATCTATCGTCGAAAGGAACTCCGTTTCTTTGCTGAAAACTTATCACCTGATTATCTTCCCATTCATGAAGTTTCGGTAAGGCTTCAATCGTTCTGATAGATGAAGGCGCTGTTACAGAAGCGACAAAAGGTATTTTCAAGCGATAGGAAGCAACTGCGCCGGCAAACATTTGCTGATCATATACAACAATATCCGGTTCAAAATCTTTCAAATAAGACACAATTCCTTCAAGCAAAAACTGGTTAAAAGGAATTAATACATCTTCGTAAAGTATTTTCAAACTTTCTATTCCCTGGATACTGATACCTACAGAATTTTTTGTCAATTCACTGAGATCATCTTCACTAAGATGGTGTTGAATAATAAGCGCTTTCGCCCCCTCCGGAAGCTTTTCTTTTATGCCGGGTGCTTCTACGCATATCCAACCTACAGTGTGCCCACGCTCCAATAATCTTCTACCGATAGATAAAGTCGGATTAATGTGCCCTTCCAAAGGAGGGATTACAAATGCAAATTTCGCCATAAATATGCTCTTATTACAATTATTTTACGTTTAATGAATCGTATATAAAATCAACAATCTGTGAAAAAGACAAATTGAGTAATTCCTCTAACTCTATGTTTGAAATCCAACTTGTGAAATCAACTGCTGTTCCGTATTGATCTCTTACCTTTTCGGCAAAAGCCACAATTTCAATACTGTCCATTTCCAAATCTTTTGTAAGAATACTTTCTTTTGTAACATTTAATTCTTCCATGACATCGCTTCCAATAATTTCCGTCACAAATTGGAGCAGTTGTTCATAAATTACTTCTTTCCCTTTTTCTGAATTTAAATTTGCGTCCATCCTATTATATAATTTTTTTTGTGAATAATTGTTTGAATAATTGTATCTTTAATTTGCAAATTATCGCCATCAATCGAAGTGATTTCAAATTGTTTCGGATTGCCTTGAAGGCCGGTTCCGATCATTTTTGCATACGCTTCTTTGGCGACCCAGAATCGGGTACTCCATTCAACCTGATCTCTATCTTCCAACAAAGATAATTCTTTTTTAGTAAATGACAAATCCATAAACTCTTTACCCCTTGGTTCTATTGTTTCAATATCTATTCCGACCGGTTTATCCGAAGCAATAGCGACAGCCTCTGTTCCTTTATGCGCCAACGAAATTTCAATATTTTCAAATGGCGCTCCGGTAAGTCGCGGTTTTCCATTCTCGTCACTGCGGACTGAAATTTCTAACGGATATACGAACTTGGACTGATTTTCACGATCGGCATAAAATTTCCGGACCGCATCTTTCAATGCAATACGACTAATCAGGAACTCCCGCGCTTTATTCGGATACATTCCGTTATACAGCTTTTTCTCTTCCAAATTGAGGAATCTTTTGTATAAGAACATCCAATTTGAAGATTTTTCAAAAACATTGTAATAATGAAATACATTGGGCGCCAATTCTTTTGCCAGAATATTTGTTTCAGGTTTCCTTGTAACATTTGTAACATCAACTTGAAATTCAAACCGGAGGTTATGAAAACCACTGGCGACGCACCATACTTTTCCGTCTCGCCGAATCACCATATCACCGACAATTTCGTTGTCATTGACGTCTTTCAAGAGAAGTGTGTAATCGAATATTCCCGACTGGTCGTTGATGTCGTCAAAAAATTGAATTTCATCTACACTGAGCGGAAAACTAACGCCTCCATTTACAGTCTCTTCATGCATGAGATATAATCCGAGTAATGAGCCGAGATTGTCCAACAACGAACCCTTTCCTTCGGTTTTTTGGATGAGCGCCCGAAGCCCTTTATCGGTCATAGTAAGAATTTTTATCAATGATTGATATTTTTCTCCATGAAACAGATAATCTCTGTACACTGCTTCTTTAGAAGGAATTTCATTTACATTATTTCCACCTAAATCAATCTCTCTCAAATATTTTTCCGGTACCGGTGGAAAAGAATCCCCAAAAATAACATCACAGGATGCGTGATTTGGAATAGATACCGCGATCGTATCTTCAGAATTCCACATACTTTCGATGATTGATTTAAAGGGTTTTTCCGTCTGTATCCATTTCAAAGTCACAACTTTTTTCAATCGGAGGACTTTTTTACCCGGCTGCAAACTTTGTGCATAATCGCTCAACAATTCAAGCGTCATTGCCATAGGCAATACCGGATCTAAATCTTCCACTACCGGCCAACCTTTTTTTTGTTTTGTGACACTATGGTCTATCAGGAAAGGGTATTTATCCAAGGTGACAACCAGCTCTGTCCGAGAACTTGTTCCTGTTCTTCCTGTTTTGCTTTCCGATGAAGGAACAGGCGCAATTATGCGCTCGTTTTCCGTTTCGGGAGTCGTAGCTGATGGACCGGTTTCCTGAGTTGGATGATGAGATGCCTTATACCATTTCAACATTTCTTCTTGTACCAAAGTAATGCCTCTCAAATTATCATTTACAATTCTCAGTACCGGATCATCGATTGTCTCATTTGAAAAAACAGGCGCTTGCGTAAAAGAAGCGCTTATTTTATTATATGTTTCAATATATGCTTCATCATACCGTTTTTTTATAAATGCATCCAGCATGGGATATTCCGTTAAATTAATTGAATTCTGCAATACAATTTCCTGTCCTTTTTTGGCCGGTTTTTTCACGGAAGTTTCTTTAATTCCCAAAAAGTCTTTATCAATCGTTTTCCCTTCGATAAACAATAATGACAGCAGTCGCCGGAATTGTTCTATTCCGGTTTTATTCGGAGAAAGCGTCCCTATCGCACTAAAATCCTTACCGACCAATGTGTTCTCCACAAATCCAAGCAAGTTTCCGGCTCCTATCTGTATAAAAACTTTGACACTTTCCTGATCGTATAGCTTTTCGACTAATTCCCGAAACCGGACGGTGGATGTATAATGGCGAACGGATAAATCACGAAAACTCTCTTCGTCCGACGGATATTCGTCCAAAGAAGTAGCCGACCATACAGGGACAGCCGCTTCCTTCAACTTTATAAAATCGCCCATATATTTGAGCCACCAAATCTTTTCCGGCACCAATGGCGTATGTGATGCGGATTGAAAGGGTAATACCTGATAATAGATACGTTCTTCTTTCAGTCTTTCCGTTAATTGATCAGCCGCTTCTTTTGTCCCGGCCATCAGTATTTGGTTCGGACAATTGTCATTGGCCAAGTAAAGATCCGGAATATTTTCGCTCCATGATTTTATTTTGTCGTATCCGCATCCGACTGCGATATAGGGTACTTCTATGGGTAGAAGTTGAGCTGGGTTATACGTTTTTATACATTTTTCAACAGAATCGTTATCAACAAGACCCGACGCACTCAGTGCATGCCATTCTCCGATACTGTGACCCATATAAATATTCGGAATTATTCCGAGTTTCTTTAAAGCCGAATCAATCAGGAGAGATTTGTAATAAAGATCAATAGACCGCCACACCAGTTGCTCATCTCCGGTATCCGCTTCTAATTGTTTGAGCGGAAGATTAAAATAATCGGAAATGGTTTGCGTTTCACTATTTACATCAAGATCAAATCCGGGAAACATAAACACAAACTTTTCTCCATGAGCAAGCAATGGTTTATTGGAGAACCAAATATCCAATCGTCCTTTCCATGGTTTGTCTTTATCGACCAATTTTTTTGCTTTCTCTATCCTGTCTTGCGTCGGATTGAAAACAATTAACCGATAATCTCCGGGCGATAAAGAATAGTCTCCCCTGTCTAATTTGTCTATCAGTTCTTTTTTAGAAGCGGCAGACAAGGCGATCAAAGGATCGTTGGCTACCTGTGTTTGGGAAACCGGATGAACAGTTTTCCCCTCGAATGCTTCCAGAATTATGTGTGAATTTATACCGCCGAAACCGAAAGCGTTAACACCCGCTATCAAAGGATATTTACCCGGATCCCAATCAATTAATTGTTGCGCCGGAAAAAAACGGGATTCGAATACATCTTTCATCGGATTCTCACAGTGTAATGTAGGCGGAATTTTTTTATGGTATAATGCCAGTACGGTTTTTATCAAACCGGCGATTCCTGCCGCCATCATGAGGTGTCCAATGTTGGATTTTACCGAGCCCAACCAAACCCTATTCTCGGATTTATCCCCGAAAAAACGGGTCAGACTGGCTATTTCCGTTCTATCCCCTACTTGCGTGGCTGTTCCGTGGGCTTCTATATAGCCTAATTTTCTCGTATCCATTCCGGCGTTTTCCCAAGCCATTTTCATAACCTGACATTGTCCCAGTATGTTCGGAGCCATAATGCTTACCCCACTGCCATCACTACAAACGCTGCCTCCTTTTATGACCGCATAAATCCTGTCCTTATCCGCAATGGCTCTTTTTAGCTTTTTCAGGACTATAATTCCGGCGCCTTCGCCAATAAGCATACCATCGGCTTCGGCGCTGAACGGTGCAATCTGTTGCCTGTGTGAGGCCGCTCCGAGTAAGTTGAATAAACTCCAAAAAGGTGGATTCTGATTGAAATTCAAACCTCCGGTTAATGCGATATCGCATTGACCACTAAGTAAGAGCTGAATAGAATTAATAACGGCGATATGGGCGCTGGCACACGCTGCATCGATCATATAAGCAGGTCCCTTCATATCGTATTTATTCGAAACAAGCGCCGCCACCAGACTTGGCATGGAACCGGAAGCGGTATCTGCTTGAATACGGCCGGCGATTATTCGATGAAAATCCTTTTTCAACTGAGCCAACTCTTCTTCAGACGTATGCGGAAACATTTGTTGCATAATCCTGTTTACCATGACACCTGTATAAAGAGCAGAAGACAACTTGACCCCTGCAATTCCGGAACTGCCTTTTCCTAAGATAAATGAACAGTTTTTTATGGAGGTATTTTTTTCATAAATACCGGCGTCTTCCAAGGCTTCTTCGACCATACTCAACGCAATAAATTGCTCAGGATCTAATCCTTCTGCGGCAATCGGAAGTATCCCATACCGAGCCGGATCTACCTTTCGGAGAGAGACAAATCCTCCTTTCCGGAAATAAAATTTGTCGAAACTGGACTTTTCATTTTCTTTTGCAAAAAAGGCCGAACTTATCCTGTTGTCCGGAACTTCAGTTATTGAATCGACTCCATTGCTCAAGTTATTCCAAAATTGATTTACGTTGTCTGCGCCGGGAAGGTAACATGAAATTCCTATAATGGCTATATCATTATCTTTCATTATCTATTTGTATCAATTTCAAAAAGTTTTCTACTTCATCCTTCCTTCCCATCACTGAAATTCGAGATTCATTTCCAAATTTAAGCTCATTTGCAAACAAGGCGCCCCCTTCTTTCAAAGGAATCATTGATACGCCTTTTTTGGTAAATTCGGCTTCTAACATTGACGACACCATTCCGGCGCCTTTCCAAGGCCCCCAGTTGAACGATACGGTTCTTAAATTCGGACTGAGAACGGGTAAAGCGGTTGCCGCCAGATCAAATACGCTGTTTGCAGCCGCATAATCTCCCTGCCCTACACTTCCGTATGCAGAAGCGACGCTGCTAAAGAGTACAAGCAATTTCAAATCATCCTGAAGTTCATCCAATATGACGTGCAAAGGATTGCGTTTCGTATTATATACCTTTTCGAAAGATTCCCATGTTTTATCTGCAAAGAATTTATCGTGTAATATTCCTGCGGCATGAATGACGGCGTCTATTTTTCCATATTCCGCACGGATTTGTTGCAGGAAGTTTTTGAAAACTTCCGTATCGGATACATCCAAAGACTGATACGTTACCGTTGCGCCTGATTGCTCAATTTTCTTGATGGCTTCCGAGATTTGATTGGATTTGAAAATTGTCCGGATTTTCTTTTCAATTTCTGTCGGAACTTTCATTTGTTCATTTGCAATCAAATGCTTCCGAATATCCGCCTGCGTTTTTAATGTAGCGTAAACCCCGCTTTCGTCCGGTAATATATTCGAACGTCCCACCAAAATATACCGGCACGGATAATCCGTCGAAAGTTGATAAACGAGTTCGGGAGAGATGCCTTGCGCTCCGCCCAGTACAACGACAACAGAGTCCTTGTCCAAAGCCAATGTCGGCGTTTCGTTCTTGTCGATATCTTCCATTTTGATCTCATTTCTGAATCTTTCTTTTCCCTTATAGATTATCTCCGGAAATAATTCGTCCACGGTAAGTTCATCCAAAACAATCTGTGGAAGTGTCTGCGCATCAAAAAGCGAATACGAAATAACCGTTCGGAAATTCACTTTCGGGTATTCGAATTTTAGACTTTTAACTAAGCCGGCAAATCCTTGAATATTTTTCAGTTGTCCCAAATCTTTATTTTCCGCTATGTCGCCGATTACATCGCTGAAAGTAAATATCCATTCAAATTGTTTGACGTCCTTTTGTTTGATCAAATTGAAAAAGTCTTGCATGGTATATTTATTAGGCGATTTAACCGAGTTCAGCAAAATCAGTCCGTCGAACGAAGTTATCGGGTCCGAAGCTGTAATGATGCTGACCGAAGCGCCTTGACTTTCTAAAAGCGTCTTGATCTTCGTAGCAAATGGTTTTCTTCCTCCATCTTTGGTTATGGCGAAACGCTTTCCTGCGATCGAAATTTTTTCCTGACTCAGCGGGTGCGCTTGCAATTCAAACAAAATTCTGGATAAATCAGCCAGTTGTTTATTTTCTTCTGTTGCCACGGTTTCCTTTTGCTGTTCTTCTTCTACAGCGGCGGCCTCGCCCGTTTCGGAATGAAGCAGTTCGTCGAGCCAGGCAATCAATTCATTCAGCGTTTTGAGAGACGCCATCTTCATAAAGGTCTCTTCCGAATTTTCAAATTCACCGGACAAATGCAGTTTATCTTTCAATTCTCCGACAATCTCCATTCGTTTGATCGAATCAATGCTTAAATCAGCCTCAAGATCCATGTCTAAGCCGAGCATATCTATCGGATAACCGGTTTTTTCGCTGACGACTTCCAGTAAAATGACTTTGATTTCTTCTATTGTTAAAGACAATTGTGCGGATTCCGTACCTGTCGGCGCATCGCCTGTTTGAACTTGCGATGCATCGGAAACGACGGCAGGAGTTGCAACAACCATGCTTTCTCTTAGCTCTCCAATCCATGCGGTCAATTCATTCAATGTTTTGATGGAAGCCATTTTCATGAAAGTTTCTTCAGAATTTTCGAAGTCTCCCGACAATTGCATTTTATCTTTCAGTTCTCCTACAATTTCCATCCGTTTGATGGAGTCGATACTTAAATCGGCTTCCAAATCCATGTCCAATCCGAGCATGTCTATCGGATAACCGGTTTTTTCACTGACGACTTCCAACAATATATTCCGGATTTGTTCGGTTGAAAGTACATCGGAAGGTTTATTTTCCGGAACTTGTACCGGAACTTGTTCCTTGATTTGATTTGGTTTTGCTTGGACATCCCGACTTGGCTCCTCAACGGTTTGGTATTCAACTTTACGGGGACGGAATTCCTGCGGATTCTGTCCGAAATATCCCAGCAGAACATCCCGTTGGTTTTGAATAAGCGATTTAACGCCATCCAAATATTCCAGCATAATCTTCTCCGAACTATCGGCAGCATTTGTGTTCAAGACTTGCGGCAAATTAGCATTACTCCCGCTGAGCCGGATAGGTTCGGCAAAAGGCAATGCCCCATCACGCGGAAGTTTCCCTTCGTTCGGATAAGAATATTGGCCGTTTACACGCCAAACGGTTTTACTTTTGGCGTATTTTTCAACCTGGGCGATGTCGATTGTGGAAGTCTCTCTGTCAACAAACAATTTTTGGACGTCGAAATATTTGCCTGTCGCCAAATACTGAGCCAAAGCGTTTAACAAGAAACTTAGGCCTTCTTTTTCCTTTGCCTCCGTCTGAATTGTTACAATTTCGCTTCCCAAGGTATCCTGAACCAAACCGTTCAGCACATTTCCAGGGCCTGTTTCAATGAAGATACGGGCGCCTTCCGCATACATGTTTTGCACTTCTTTACTAAATAAGACAGGCTTTATCAGATGTTCTGTTAATCGTTCCCTGATGCCGACGGCATTTTTCGGATACAATTCAGCGGTCGTATTGGACCATACGGGAATTGTTGTCCGATGAAATGAAACATTTTTCAAAACTTCGGCATACAAATCTTTTGATTGTGCAAGCAATGGCGAATGGAAAGCGCAAGCAACATTAATTTCTTTGAAAGCAATATTTTGTGCTGTCAATTTCTCCATAAATGCAGTCAGACCGGGCGTTGTTCCCGCCAAAACGGTTTGTTTTGTGGAATTGAAATTAACCGCCCATACTTCCGTTTCGTCCTGGAGCAATTCATTTAATTTTTCTTCGGGAATGGCCACGGCCAGCATTTTACCCTTATCATCTTCGATCGCGCCCAAAATAGATTCTGCTCTTTTCCGGCTCAAGGCAACCAATTTTTCCGGCTTAAATGCGCCTGCAAAACAAAGTGCGGGCAATTCCCCATAACTGTGTCCGGCAACCAGATCCGGTTCAATACCTAAGAAGCGTAAATAGGATGCAATGGCGTAATCAACAATACCGAGCAAGGGTTGAGAGTTTCTGGTATCGGTTATTGCTTCATTCAATGCTTTCTGACTGCCGATGTCAAAAACGGCAGATGGAAATATAATTTTTTCATATTCGCTGTTTTGAGATAATAAACTTCTCATTTTGGGAAAAGCGACAAAAAGATCCCGGGCCATATTGACCCTTTGACTTCCCTGTCCCGAAAACAGGAAGGCGACTTTGCCATCTATGGCTTTTCTGTAATAGATATTCTGACCGTCTTTGCCGGACAAAACAATTTCTATTTTTGAAAGCAAATCCTCCGCATCGGAAGCCACAACGGAAACCTGAACTACCTTGTCGGTTGCGGAAGCCAGGGTAAACGCGATATTTTTCAGTGGAATATCTGCGTTGACGGTCAACAACGATTTGACTTGGCCGACTTGCTGTTTGGCCTCTTCAAGCGTATCTCCCCTGAAGACAAACAATTCGGATGGCCATGTTTTCAGTATGGTTGTGAACGGAACTTCCGGTTTGTAATTTTCGATGACGGCATGGAAGTTCGCACCACCGAATCCGAAAGCGCTGATTCCCGAAATTCTTCTTGCTTTTGTCCATATACCGGGTCGTGTATTGAAAACGAAAGGACTTGTTTTGCTATTGTAATTATCAAGCGGATTTTCGAGGTGAATAGTCGGGGGAATAACACCGTAATATACGGATAAGGTTGCCCGGATAAGGCCGGAAATACCTGCTGCGCATTTTGTATGCCCGATTTGTGATTTTACGGTTCCGATACTTGTCTGACCTACAAGAGCGCCTGCTTCCAATAATACTTTCGTCGAAGAACTTATCTCTGTTTTATCTCCGACAACAGTACCCGTACCGTGCGCTTCAATGAGTCCGACTTCGGAAGGAGAAATCCCGGCTGATTGATAGGCTTTTTCCATCGCCGTGATTTGTCCGCCTGCGGTTGGCGCCGTCAAACTCATGCCTTTTCCGTCGCTGCTACCGCCAACGCCTTTAATGACGGCATAAATCTTGTCGCCGTCGCGTTCGGCGTCTTCTAATCTTTTCAATATCGCAACACCAACACCTTCTCCCATGGTCATACCATCGGCGCCGGCATCGAAAGAACCGCAATATCCTTTTCGCGACAGGGCGTGAGTGGAAGAAAACATCATATAGTCGTTCAGGTTGTTGTGGAAATCATCTCCTCCGAGAACAACCATATCCGCTTCGTAGGAAGATAATTCCTGACAAGCTGCACTTAATGCGGTGAGTGAGGATGCACAAGCCGCATTGATGGAATAATTACGTCCCTTCAAATTGAGCCGGTTGCTGATGCGACCGGGAGTTATGTTGGATAGCAAACCGGCAAAAGTGTCGGTGGTCAGTCGAGGAAGCCGCTCTTTCAGCTCGTCGGGTAATTCGCCGAATATTTGCCTGTAAGTTGACCGAAATCCGACTCTTGCTGCCAAATCCGTTAAACCTTCACTTCCGAAAATAACCGAAACATTTTCCGATACATCAGGTGAAATATCCGAATAACCGGCGTCTTTCAAAGCCCGTTTGGCAATCATCAAACTTAATAATTGCGTTGTTTCGACCGAAGTCAACGATTGGGGCGTCATTCCGAACTCCATGGGGTCGAAATCCACCGTGGGAACAAATCCGCCTGTCTTGCAGGAGATAAAATCACTGTCCGTACTGTCCGGTTTATAAAAGAGGCTTTTATTCAGCCGGATGTCCGGAATTTCTTCGATACAGTCTTTGGCCAGAAAAATATTCGTCCAAAATTCTTCGATATTTTTTGCTTTCGGGAAAATACAATCCATCCCGATAATGGCGATGTCAGCAGGTCGAGACAGGAATGCCGGAAGTTGAATGTCCGGAAGTTCTGAAATGAGTGTATTGTTATCTTCAATGACGGATTTGTGAAGATTTTCAATCGTTGTTGTTTTGTTGGTAAGCAGCGTAACTTCACCGGTAAGGAATAAACCCTTTTCCCTTTGTTCTTTCAAGGTCAGTTTCGCCCATCCGTTGTCTTTGAATTCTTTTCCTTTGGCAGCAATCCTTGTACGGCCGATAATCAAATCTTCCAGATACATGCCCAATTCAGGAGAACCGGCTCCCTCCTCGACCTTTTTTTTCTTTTCCCGAAGGAACAACTCGGTAAAGGGGGTTTTCACAGCGCGGGAAACCATACCCGGACTTGATTCGAGCAAAACCATCTCTTGGGTTTTAACAACAAGATTTTGATATTCGGGAGTTATGGCCCCTGTTTTGACGATCTCTTCGGTATACAGGTAGGAAGTTCCCATCCAGATACCGACTTTTGTGCCCTGTGCCGCCAAACTTGCCGCCATGACAGAAATGAATGCGGATGACAAAGCATCGTGAATGCCGCCGGCAAAAAAGACGCTGAAATGACTCAGGTCTTCTTCCTGAAGTAATCTGAAAATCTGTTTTTCCCAAAGAACAAGGCTTCCCAAGGGGCCTATATGCCCGCCACTCTCTCTTCCTTCAAAAACAAAATCTTTAGCGCCTTCTTTAATATAGAGATCCAGTAAAGAGGATGACGGAACATGTATAAATGTTTTGATTCCAACGTCTTCAAAAGGCTTGGCAAGCGAAGGACGACCTCCTGCTATTAAAACTACTTTGGGTTTTACTTCTAATATTAATTTTGTTTGTTCGTCCCGGACATGCGGGAAATTAAATCCGAAAAATCCAACTCCCCAAGTTTGGTTTTTTAATAATTTATCTGTTGTCTCCAACAAATCTTTCGCCTCCTGACCTACTGCCATACTCAGGGATAAGATGGGTAGAGCGCCCGCATCCGCTACTTCTTTCAGAAATTCGGGAACATCGCTTATTCTCGCCATCGGCCCTTGTCCGATCGGGTATTTTGTCCCTAAATCTTTTGCCAACCCATTGTCCGGGGTGATTACATTCTTGTTTTTGGCCTGAAGAATGTGCCCGTGGGCTGCACTGTAAACCGCAAAAACAAAATTTTTCAACTTTTTATGCCGCCTTAAAAAATCGACGGACAAAGAAATATCTTGTCCCACAGGAAGATAATTCTCAGACAAACTATAGCCTCCCAGAAAAGGTTGCAGGTCATCATAGACGGCGTCTACCGGAAGTACCGGAGACGTATTGCGGTGTAATACCCTGAAATTATCGACCACGACGGTTTCGCTTCCGCTCAACTTTATACTAATGTCTTTTATTTCTTTGGGAACGCTACATTCCGGAAATGCAACAATTTGGGAATCGAAAATCACACCCTGTGCTCCCAATGCAAAAAATGCGGCAGACGTATGAAGCCCTGCGCCGCCTTGAATATATACTTTGATTTTAGCCTTTTTACAACTTTCGGCAATTTTTTGAAAAAGAATAAAAGAAGATTCTTTTGCTACCCGGCCTGCCCCCTCGTATCCTTTAACTATGATGGAAGGGAGTTTCTCTTTGATTGCATTCTGAGCCTCTTGAAAAGAATGAACTTGATACAATATTTCAATTCCTTTCTCTTGCGTATAGTTCATTCCGTAGGGTAAAATGAGTTTACTCACATTTTCCGGAAGCGGAATATTTTTCATTTCTTCCGAAACAATACACACGCCAAATTGCTCTTTTGTTTTTTGAGAAAGCGTTTTCAGGCATTTCGCTGCAATATCTCCATTTCTTCCTAAATGCAAAATAGGGAAAGCCCCCGCTTTAATTGTTTCCAAAGCCAACCTTACATCAGGTATTTCAAACGGAGACAAAATGAATACCTCTCTTTTTTCAATTTCTTGTACCATTGTGTGTTATAATTATTAGTTTATTTGATTGTTATTTTTTAGTAATTCCTGAAAAATTTGTTCTTTCATATTGAAACTTTGTCTGCTTTTTGCAAGGTTTCTTTGTTTTGCACAGACGGCTTTGCTTCATAACCATCAATAAACCAAACAGTTGGTTTTGTACGATATTGATCCGGTTCATCAATGTTAAGAACTGAAACATTTCTTCCTTCAAACATTTTTTCCCAGTAAATATTTCTACCGGTCGACAAGTATTGAGCCAAAGCCCTTAAGAGATAACCGATACCTTCACCGTTTTTATTTTCTGTTTGTATCGTAGTAATTCTTTTTTCTAAAGTTTCTTCAACAAGCCCGGACAAGACTCTTCCCGGTCCTGTTTCAATAAAAACACGGGCGCCCGCATCAAACATATTTTCTATTTCTTTCTTAAAAAATACCGGAAGAACAAGGTGTTTGGCCATATATTCCTTTATTTTTTCAGGTTCTGCAGGGTATATATCTGAAGTCATATTCGACCATACAGGTATTTGGGGAACCTTAAACGGTATATCTTTTAAATTTTTTGAAAAAAGCGTTTCGGATTCGGCCACCAACGGACTGTGGAACGCGCAGGAAACACTTAGCTCCTTACAAAATATTTTTATGCCGGACAGTTTTTTTGCAAATGCTTCAATGGCGGATGAAGATCCTGCCAATGTAATTTGTTTCTGCGAATTGTAATTCACTACCCACACTTCCGGTTCTTCTTTCAACAAGTCATCAATAACATTTTGATCATTGTTTTGGAGAATAACAGCGAGCATTTTTCCTTTGTCTGTTCCTGTTGTCTGTAGTATGGACTCTGCTCGTTGACGACTAAGAGTCACCAAATGCTCAGGTGCAAAAACGCCTGCAAAACAAAGTGCAGGAAGTTCGCCGTAACTGTGACCGGCAACCATATCCG
The DNA here is from genome assembly GCA_031289145.1 of Dysgonamonadaceae bacterium. GTDB lineage: Bacteria > Bacteroidota > Bacteroidia > Bacteroidales > Azobacteroidaceae > Azobacteroides. The sequence continues at coordinate 43,237 of JAITQA010000063.1, forward strand.
GTTCGATGCCCAACGACCGGAGGAAATTGGCAATAGCAAAGTCAACAATTCCCAATACCGGTTGCGCATTGAGCGTATTTGTGATCTCTTCCTCCTGCAAGGCTGCGCTGTTTTCGTCAAACGCAGCTTCAGGGAAAAGTATTCTTGCGTATTCCTTGTGTTCATTTAACAAGCGTCTCATCGACGGAAATGCCACAAAGAGATCACGCGCCATATTTAAGTGCTGGCTTCCCTGTCCGGAGAACAAAAAAACCGTTTTACCTTCCTTGACATCTCTTGGAAATATCCGTAAATCCCTTTTGTCCATAACGGCAATGTCGATTTTCCCGGATAATTCTTCTATGCTGCTTGAAACAATAGATACCTGAATGTCTTTCGTATTATAAACAGATAGCGTATAGGCGAGATCCGCCGGTTTTAGCTGCTTGTGTAATGCTATCAGTTGTTTGACTTTCAGCATTTCGTCTTTTGCTTCATCCATCGTATTACCCCTGAACACAAATATTTCGGCAGGCCAAGACTCATATACGGGTGTTTCCGGAACTTCCACGTTGTAATTTTCAATAATGGCATGGAAATTAGTGCCGCCAAATCCGAACGCGCTCACAGCGGCAATTCGTTTGTCGTCGTTCCACACCCCGGCTTGCGTGTTAAAGACAAACGGACTTGTTTGCCGGTCATGGAATTTGTTGATGTTTTTCAAATGCAAGGTAGGAGGGATAACACCATGTTTTACCGAGAGAATCGCTTTTATCATTCCGGCAACACCCGCCGTACATTTTGTATGTCCTATCTGCGTTTTTACAGACCCAAGGTAAGTTTGTCCCGGTATTGAACCGGATTCTATAAACAAATCCGTCAAAGATGCCAGTTCCACCTTGTCGCCGACAACCGTACCTGTTCCATGGGCTTCGATCATCCCTACCTGAGACGGAAGGATGCCTGTATTTTTATACGCTCTTTTCAAAGCCCGAGTTTCTCCTTTACGACTGGGCGCTGTCACGCCGAAATTGCGCCCGTCGCTACTGCCGCCTATCCCTTTGATTACAGCATAAATCTTATTCCCATCGCGTTCTGCATCTTCCAATCTCTTTAAAACCAATGCAGCCATGCCTTCTCCCAGAACGATGCCGTCGGCTTCCACATCAAATGCTGCACAACGCCCTTTTTTTGACAAGGCGAAAGTACTGGAAAACATCAGGTAATCTTTGATACCGTTATGAAGATCAGCGCCTCCCACAAGAACCAGATTTGAACGCCGGGAAGAGAGTTCCTGACAGGCAAGATCAAGCGCAACCAACGAAGAGGCGCAGGCTGCGTCGACCGTGTAATTTCGTCCGCCAAAATTTAAACGATTGGCGATCCGGCCTGAGATAACATTCGGCAATATACCGGAAAATGATGTTTCATTCATTTTCGGAAGCAATGCATCCAAGTGATCCGGTAATTTTCCAAGGAACTGTTTGATGCCCAGCCTGTGACTGTATATCGTCGCTAATTCCGACAATCCGTTCGCCCCAAATATGACGGAGGCGTCTTCCATCTCCTGATTGTCTTTATATCCGGCGTCTTCCATTGCTCTTTTGGAAACCAAAAGACTTAGTAACTGAACCGGCTCAATGGCCGACAAGGACTGTGGCATAAGCCCAAATTCCAAAGGATCAAAATTAACAGCGGGAATAAAGCCGCCCCATTTGGATGAACAATAATCGGTATCGCTGGTGTCGGGATTGTAAAACTGTTCTTTGCTCCAACGCGAGTTCGAAACTTCAGATACGCAATCTTTTCCCAAAAGAATATTTTTCCAGTATTCCTCTTTGTCCCGGGCTTGCGGCAATATACACTCCATCCCTACAACGGCAATATCCAAGGGCCTTGCCGAAGCAGTATTTAACGATATATTTTTTAGCCCTGCAATGAGTTTGTTGTTGTCAACGGCCAATGTCGTACACCATTTATCGGTTATAGAAGCGGAACATTTTTCCGTCAGGATACCGACCTTTATGCCTTTTGCCGCCAAAGTAGCAGCCATAATGGATACAAATGCAGCAGAAAAAGCGTCGCTGATATCTCCGGAAAACAGAATATGAATTTTTGAAAGATTTTTATCTTTTTGAAGTATCCGGTTGATTTGACTTTCCCAAGGCACAATGCTGAAGACGGGGTCTCCTTCGCTGTTTTTGACATTACCTTCGAATATAATATTTTTTGCCCCTTCTTTGAGAAATGCATCTAACGAATCCACGGAAACAGAACGTACAAACGCCTTTTTTCCTTCCGTTTCAAGCAGATTTGCTTTCTTAACGTCGGTTGCTTCGTAAATGACGCCCAAGGTCTTCTTGTTCCCTTCGGATGCTATTTGCATAATAGGATACGGAATACCCAACTCTTGGGCAAAAGCATTATCCCGACCAATTACATTCAACTTTTTTGCCTGACGCAAATGTCCGTATGTCGCTTCAAAGACGGACAAGACAAATTGTTCAGGGTTTTTGTAGTGTTCGGCAAAATCCCTTGATAGCTGGGAATCTTTACCCGCCGAAATTTCTTTCGCTTGCTTTTGCTGAGCGCCAGCCGGATGGTCCGGCACAATGCTACCGGGAAACAAGGCTATCTGTGAATCGAAAATAACGCCGGTTGCTCCTAATGCCAGAAAGGCCGCCGAAGTATGTATTCCGGCGCCGCCTTGAATATAAACCTTTGTTTTATGTTTCAAAGCCTGTTTGATTATCTGACGGAACAATACGAAAGTAGATTCAACTGCAACTTTTCCGCTCCCTTCATAGCCTTTCAATACAATCGAAGACGCTTTCCCTTTTATCGCTTCTTCCCCTTCTTCGAGAGAATGAACCTGATAAAGCACTTCTACATCCTTGGTTTTTTCTATACAAGACCCAAAAGGAACAATCAGTTTTGTTACATTTGACGGTAAATGCAGATCTCCTGTAATTACAACATCAATACAAACGCCAAAGGGCCTGTTGATTCTTTTCGATAAAGTCGTGATTTCATCCTTAATTTTCTTAACATTGCATCCCAAATGCAATACCGGAAACGCCCCTGCTCCTATTGTTTCTACAACAAATCCGGAATTCATTGCACCCAGGCATGAAAGCAGGATTACTTCTTTTTTTTCTTCCATTTTAATTTAATTGAAATAAAAATAAAAACGATTTTATATTGTGTCCGCTTTTTAGTAATGCAATTTCCCTCTTTAACCACCAAACCAATTTCTTTAGCTCCATGATCTCTGCTTTCATAAGTCTGTTTTCCAAACGCAATATGATAATCATTTACTTCATAAATAAAGACAATCAATCATTTACATATTTCTCCCACGATGCATGAATGACTGTAACCGGCACAAAAATACAAAATTTTAATTAATCTACAACAAAAATGACCAAAATAAATAATAATTGGCAAGTTTCATTAATTTATTTTACTTAAAAAATCTATTATTGACATTAATTTATTTTTAACTATTAAATAATATCAATATTGACAATATTCGTTCTTTTGCCATCCTTATGATCATTACCATATATAACAGCTACAGCGTATTGAGATTGAGAAATTGGCCTTATATGACGTTTTCATCCGAAGATTTGAATTATATCAAATTAACATTTTTCGGGTTTTTGTTCGTTTTTCAGTGATAATTTGGTCGGTATTCGTTTTTTATTTATATTTGCGGTAAGTTAACGAAATTTCTCAATAACTATTGTTTTTTCATGGTATATGTAATTTAATGTATTATTTATTTTAAACTGTTTAACTTTATGTATTTACATTTTCGAAAAAAGGCAACCGGTATCTTGGTTGCCGCTTTTATGCTTGTAGGTTTACCTCTTGCATCAGCCGATGTAAGGGCTTCGGTATCAGCCGATGATCCTATTGTACAACAAACGGTGAAGGTGACGGGAAGCGTTGTCGACGCAACCACAGGTGAGTCGCTTATCGGCGTAAACGTTGTGGTGAAAAATTTGCCTTCTACAGGAGCGACTACCGATGTTAACGGTAACTTCTCCCTTGATGTGCCCGTTGATGCTGTATTGGTCGTTTCGTACGTAGGGTATACGAGACTGGAAATTACGGCGTCATCTTCTCCGTTGTCGATTAAACTGAAGGAAGATTCGCACGCCCTGAGCGAATTAGTGGTTGTGGGTTACGGGACACAACGCCGCGAGAGTTTGACCGGTGCGTTGCAGACACTGAAGAACGATAAGATTGTGACGACCACGACAACCTCTGTTGAGAACATGCTTTCAGGCAAAGCCCCCGGTGTGTATGTGTCACCCAGTAGCGGACAGCCCGGTGGACGCGGTGATATTATCATCCGTGGAAAATCCTCTATCAATGGCGTAAACGCCCCGCTTTGGGTGATTGACGGCGTCATTGTCGGTACGGCATCAAACTACACGCTCAATCCTACCGACATTGAGACAATGACCATCCTCAAGGATGCAGCTTCGACAGCTATCTACGGCTCGCAAGGAGCTAACGGCGTCATTGTGGTAACCACCAAACGCGCCTCCGGCGATAACGTAAATGTCAACTTTTCTGCCAAATTTGGTCTGACTCAGTTGGATAACGGAAACATGCAAGTGATGAACGGAGCGGAACTCTATGATTATTTCAATTCCTTCTCCAACAAAGAAGCTGTTAATTTTCCACGCTGGAATGCCGACCTGCGCAATTCCAACTACAGCTGGTGGGACTTGGCCACGCAAACCGGTATTGCGCAGGACTACAACATCTCCATATCGGGTGGTGGTGAGAAAATGAAATCGTATTTCTCCATAGGCTATTATAACGAAGAAGGCGCTGTGCGCGGATACGACTTCAGCCGTTACAGTACGCGCTTTCGCTTAGAATACAAACCCTTGGAATGGCTGACGATAAAGCCCTTGGTTTCCGGATCGCGCCGCGACGTAGACGACCGCCAATATAGCGTGACCTCCATGTATTCCAACATGCCTTGGGATAATCCCTATCTGCCGGATGGAACGCCAACGCCTCACCGTTCGGCTACATGGGTGAACAGTACGTCTACCAATTATTTGTATGATTTGCAATGGGATAACTCTAACGATCAGCGTTATTCGGTTATGGGTAATATCGACTTCGACATCCGTCTGACGCCCTGGTTGACATTCTCGTCCATCAACAACCTGACATGGGACAATTATGCCTCTCACTCGTATGAAGACCCCCGTTCGGATGGAGCTTCGGGCGTAGGCGGACGCATCAGCGAAGTGGTTGATAGAACCGAACGCCGCTATACAAACCAGATTCTGCGTTACAACCAGTCGTTTGGCAAACATGCTGTCAGCGCATTGGCCGCTTACGAATTTAGCGATTATTATTTCAAAGAAGTTTCAGCCTCCGGCGTTGGTTTTGTAGAAGGATATGATGTTCTGGACATTGTAGCCAAACCGGAAAAGACACAAGGATATATCAACACTTCAGCCATACAGTCGTATCTGTTCAACGCCAATTATGCTTACGACGATAGGTATCTGGCGCAAGTATCCGCTCGTCGAGATGGGGCATCCAACTTTGGCGAAAACGCCAAGTATGGAAACTTTTTCTCCGTGAGCGCCGGATGGCTTATCAATAAGGAAGATTTCTTCAAAGCCGACTGGGTAGACCTGTTGAAGGTACGCGCTGCTTATGGCTCTGTCGGTAACCGTCCGAGCGAGTTGTATCCGCAATACGACCTCTATGGACTGACCGGACAAAAGTACAACGACTTGTATGGCGCTTTGATTACGCAAATCGGAAATAAAAACCTGACCTGGGAAAAGACTTATACCACGGGTATCGGTGTAGACTTTAATTTCATGGAACGCTACCGCGTAAACCTGGATTATTATAGCAAGACTACCGACAACATCTTGTTCAAAGTTCCGGTGTCCGGCTTGATAGGTGTAACAAGCACTTGGCAGAATGTAGGCGAAATGGAAAACAAAGGCTTTGAAGTGATGCTGGGCGCTGATATTGTCAAAACGAAAGATTGGTTTTGGGCGGCAGATTTCAACCTGGGCTTGAACCGGAATAAAGTGACCAAGCTATACGGTAAAGATGCCGACACCAAAGGCATTGTAAGCAGCAGCTACGGCGTTAATATAGCCGGGAGTATCTCACGTATCCTTTTGCCCGATCATAGCGTAGATACCTTCTATGGCCGCGAATGGGGAGGGGTAAATCCGGAAGACGGCGCTCCGCAATGGTATAAAACCGATGACTCGGGGGCGCGTGTTCTCACAAGTAAATACGCCGAAGCCGATCAAGTAGTGTTGGGTTCCTACAATCCCGATTTCTACGGCGGTTTCTCTACCAACCTGTCATGGAAACAATTGGATTTGAACGCTGTATTTGGCTATTCCGTAGGGGGCAAGATATACAATTACTCTCGCCAGGAGTACGACAGTGACGGCAGGTATACAGACAGGAATCAGTTAAAACTGATGGATGGATGGAGCCGTTGGCAAAAAGCGGGCGATATAGCTACGCACCCGGTAGCCACTTATGGCAACCAATCGGGCGCCAATGAGGTTTCGTCCCGTTACTTGGAAGACGCCGATTATTTCAAACTGCGCAGTGTTTCTCTGGGTTACAACTTAAAGTTGCCGCAATGGAAGATACCCAATATTCGCTTGTCGTTTACGGCTGAAAACCTGCTCACGATTACGGGTTATTCCGGCGTTGACCCGGAAATATCGGCAGTTAGCGGAATTGTCAGCGGCGTAGTTGGCCCCAGTGTTTATCCAAAGACACGTAAATATATGTTTGGTCTCAGTTTCACCTTATAAGAAAGTAAAAAATATGAAAAAGATAATAGCCTTTATGATAGCCGCAAGCTGTATATTCACAGCTTGTGACATAGATAGATTTCCCAGTACGTCTATGGCTGCGGAAAATGTAACCAGCGACCCTGTCGGTTCATTGGATATCCTCCTCACAGGCGCCTATTCGCAAATGAAAGACTGGTCGGATGTGATGCACCGTTGCGGCGAGTATGCCGGCGATAATATGATGATACGCGGTTCGTCTACCGATGCGTTCTTCCAATTTATATCCTACGCGCGTACACCTAACAACGGACGTTTGAATACCTTTTGGAATAATAGTTACAAGGTAATTGCCCAAACATCAAACATCCTGAAGATGGTGCCCGAAAGCAGTCCCGAACTTAACAGTAAATTAGGCGAGTGCTATTTCCTGCGTGGCCTGATGTATTTCTATCTTTGCCGTGCCTACGGACGTCCCTACTACCAGAATCCGGAAAAAAATCTGGGTGTTCCCATTGTAAATGGCACGCCGGAAGATTTGAGTAACCTCGTATTGCCCGACCGTTCGACCGTAAAGGATACTTACGAGCAGGCCATCAACGATTTGAAGAAGGCCGCCGACCTGTTGTCGACCAACCGCGGACCGGCTTATGCCTCAAAAGAAGCTGCCTGGGCAGTCCTTTCGCGTATTTACCTTTATATGAGCGGCAGCTGGGATGCTCCCAATGCAGAATATGCCCGCCTGTCAATTGAATATGCCGACAAGGTAATAAGCTCAGGCATTTATTCCTTGCTGAATCGCGCCGACTTTATGAAGTACAACACTTTCGAGCCTGAGTCAAACAAAGAATCCATCTTTGTGGTGAAACGTATGGCTTCCGAATTTGTTGACTATGACCACTACTACGGTATCGGTGGCATGTACGCCAATATCGGCGGTATGGGCTGGGGCGAAATGTATGCCAGCGCCAAATACATTGCCTTGCTGGATGAAACCGGACGCAACGACTGGAGAAACGACAAAATAGTAGATGCACGCGCCGCCTTTATTGAGCCGCAATATGCTGAAGCCGAACAACCTGTCTTCCGCTTCATCAAAAATGTCTACAATGCGCAAAACGTTCAGACCAACTTCAACTACGTGCAAGCGGACGTGAAGGTCAACGGCAATACGGCCACCTGCGAAGAAGTCATCTCAGGCGTTACCACTACGTACACATTGAAGCCCGTAGACCTTGAGCAGGGAATATGGTCTATCGACTATACCCCCGACGGAAAGACCTATACCGGTTATATCGACCAGTATATCACGCTCAACCGCGTCTATCCGATGTTCTATATCGTGAAATGCTCGCGCGAAGGAGAAGAATCTCATTTGCACTCGCCGATCATTGCCCGTTTAGCCGAGATGTATCTCAACAAAGCGGAAGCAGCCGCCAAAACGGGCGACTATGCGACGGCTTTAGCGGCGCTCAACATCGTTCGCGAACGTTCGCTACCGGGCAAAGGCTATTCTTCGCTGACGGCAGCCAACGCTGAGGCAAGGATTGAGAAAGAACGTACCCTCGAATTGGCTTATCAGGCCGAACGCAGTTACGATGTATATCGCAACGGTCGCTCACTGACCCGCCTCTATCCGGGGCCGCACAATGCAATGGAAGAAGTATTACCTACGGACTACCGTGTGGTTTACTACATCCCCCAAAATGCAATTGACGCTTACCCGGATGGCTCTACGCTGACGCAGAATCCAACTTCTAATTAAAAAAAACAGGTAGAGACGCCCAAATTGGACGTCTCTACTCATCCCAACTAAATTCCGATTGATTGCCCGCACCGTCTTTCACAATAAGATGCAGTGTTTTTGCCTCCTTAGGCATGCGCCGGGAATCGTATTCGTAAAACAGGAAATTGGTTTTGGCGTCGTATTCAAACAAAATAAAATTGCCGTCTAAATCGCCCTTGTACGATTCTATTCCGCTCAAATTGTCGGATATTTTGAAAGAAATGCGTCTGTTTTTTGTCCATTTGGTCGGATTCACAGGTGTAATAAGCGGCGGAACCGTGTCGATTGCAACCGAAAAATTACCTAATTCCCGGATACGGGTCTTTAGCTTACCTGCATCGTATTTACCGCCTATCCAGGCGATTTTTGTGCCGGAGACAGCAATTACACCGTATTTGCTTTTGTCGGGATACCTGTCGTTCGGAATGTCCAAGGTCAGTTCGCAGTAGTTATGTAAAGGCGTTTGTTCGCCAAGGGAATAAAGCGGCGCGAAATCCGTATAACCGGCCGCCGTTTCGATAGACAACCAGGCGTCTTTGTATAAATTGCCGGAAGGAATGTTCAGGTCGATACCTTTCCCTTTGAACGTATTGTCTTGGTTATAGGGAAATAATATCCCCTGGGGCTTGCGTTCCGGAATATGCTGCCTTACGCCGATGATTTCGAACGGCAAAGTAGTGGTATTTCCGAAAACATCTTTCAAAATATACTTGCAATGATACGTTTTTTCTTCCGACAGGGTAATAATTCCATCGGAGAGCGCATGATAGATGGTAAGTTTGTTGCCGGGTTCAATGAACGATTTTATATGGAAAGAATTATGTTCTTTCCATTCTTTCCAGTCGATAAAACTATTGATATAACGGGTATCCTCGAAAGAAAAATTAGCTATCACCGAACAATATACTTCGGCGTCATCAATGATTAAAGTGATTTCATTCACACCATAGATATTGGCGGTTCCGGTCATCCGGTCATAAGCCTTGATACCGATTCCGATATCTCCCCATGCTTTTACAGCTTGGGCAAGCCGCTTTTTCCCGGTTTTGTCCTGAGATACGGCGATAATCTGATTTTCCGTATGGTCGTTTATGATTCCTTTTCCGGGCTGAGGAAAGAACATCAGGCTTCTGATTTCAGGGGCTTGCACATCTTTGATGTATTTTCTGAAATAGGGGAGGGGGTCGAGCGCCGTTTCCGTTTGCGTGTCCCGAAATTCGAAATGCAAATGAGGACCGGCGGAACCGCCTGTATTGCCACTGAAAGCGAAAACTTCCCCTTTTCTCAAAGCTAATTGACCGGACGAAAACAGCAGGTTGACCGAAAAAGACATTTTCCGGTACTGGCTGTCCCGTACCACGGCTTCTATTGTAGGAGAAAAACGCTCCAAATGTCCGTAAACGGAAGTAGTGCCGTCCGGATGGTCGATATACACAGCCCTTCCGTAGCCGTAAGGGCTTACACTTATCCGGGAGATATAACCGTCTTTCACCGATTTCACCGGGAGTCCGGTAACTTGCTGGGTCTTGAAATCAATGCCCGAATGAAAATGGTTACTCCTCAGTTCTCCGAAATTTCCGCTGAGAAGCAGCGGTATGTCCAAAGGCGGAACGATTTCCTGGGCGCGAACGCTGTACGTATAAGAAACGAATAGGACGCAAAAGATGCAACTTAAGCGGATTGATAAAAAATCCGCCTTAATCCGCCTCATCCGTGTTGCCCGCGTTCTATCCATTATTCCATCAATTCTCCTTTTCCTTGCCTTGTGATATTGATTTCTTCGCCGGTGCAATCCACGATGGTAGACGGTTCCAGACCACCGTAGCCGCCATCGACTACTACATCCACGACTTCACCGTATTCTTCCGCTATCAGTTCCGGGTCTGTGCTGTATTCCATAAAATCATCCTTGTCGCGCACGGATGTTGTGAGGATGGGATTCCCCAATTCCCGCACTAAAGTGAGGATAATATTATTGTTCGGTATGCGAATGCCGACTTCTTTCCGGTTTTTATAAATCTTGGGCAAATTATTGGTCGCATTCAGGATAAAGGTGAAAGCGCCCGGAAGGTTGCGTTTCATCAGTTTAAACACCGCATTATCGACTTTGGCGTATTCGCTGATATCGCTCAAATCAGGGCAAATGATAGACAGATTCCGTTTTTGCGGATTGATATTTTTTATCTTGCAGATTCTTTCGATTGCCCTCACGTTCAAAGCGTCACATCCCATAGCATACACTGTGTCGGTAGGATAGATGATGATACCGCCATCTTTGAGGATGGTAACAATCTTGTCAACTTCCCGCTGATTGGGATTTTCTTCATAAAGACGTATTAACATAACCGAAATTTAACCTGATATCTTTTTTATTTCAACCATTGGTCGAACCAGCGGAAAAACTCGCGTTGGAACAAAATTCCGTTTTGCGGTTGGCTTATCCAGTGGTTTTCATTCGGGAAAATCAACATTCTGGAAGGGATATCCCGCAATTGGGCTGCATTGAAAGCCATCATTCCTTGGGAAGCCAGAATCCGATAGTCCAATTCTCCATGGCTGACGGCGATGGGCGTATCCCATTTTTCCACAAACCGGTGGGGAGAATTAGCAAAACTGTTTTGTGCGATTGCATTGGATTTGTCCCAGAACGCGCCGCCCAAATCCCAGTCGGCAAACCACATTTCTTCCGTTTCCAAGTATTGGGCTTCCACGTTGAAAATACCTGCATGCGCCCAGAAAGCTTTGAAGCGACTGTTGTGATTCCCGGCTATCCAGTAAACAGAAAAGCCGCCATAACTGGCGCCGGTACACCCCAATCTGGTTTCGTCGATAAAGGGTTCTTTCGCCATTTCGTCGATAGCGGAAAAGTAATCTTTCATATTTTGTCCGCCGTAATCGCCGCTGATTTGTTCATTCCATTCCTGTCCGAATCCGGGAACACCGCGTCGGTTGGGGGCTACAATGATATAACCGTGCGCCGCCATCAATTGCAGGTTCCATCGTGTCGACCAGAACTGGCTGACCGTACTTTGCGGGCCTCCCTGGCAATACAGCAAGGCCGGATATTGTTGGGTCGGGTCAAAATCAGGCGGATAAACAATCCATGTCAGCATCTCTTTGTCGTCGGTAGTTTTTATCAGGCGGGGTTCTACTTTTCCCATCGTTATCCGGTCGAGTATCTCCTTGTTTTCTTGCGAGATATCCGTTTCTTTTCCATCGATTAAACTCACGGTAAACACCTCGTTCGGAGAAGACATGGAATGTCGCAATCCTACCAGAAATCCCTTTGCGAAAGCGACCGAAGCATAGTCGTGCTGGCCTTTGGTGATTGGGACGATAAAATTTTCATCGCCGGTCGCCGGGTTTAACGCATTGACGCGATACAGTTGGGACGTGCCTTGGACATTGGCTACGATGAAAATATTGGTAGAGGCCGTATCCCAGCAGAAGTCGTCTACGTTGTAGTCGAAATATTCGGTCAGGTATCTCTTTTCGCCGGTTTGGAGGTTCAGGATAAAGAGCCTGTCCTTGTCCGATTCGTAACCGTCGCGTTCCATGCTTCGCCAGGCTAAGTAGTGTCCGTCGGAAGAAAATTGCGGATGAAGGTCATAACCCATCATTCCTTCTGTTATATTTTTCGTTTCTTTTGTTTCAATGTTGTAGCAATAGATATCGGAATTGGTGGAACGGGCATAGTCTTTTCCTGTCTTTTTTCGGGAAGTGTAGGCAATGATTTTGCTGTCGGGCGACCAGTCGAATTGTTCTATGCCACCAAAGGGTTTCATCGGCGATTCGAAAGGTTCTCCCTCCAGAATGTCAATGATATTGGCCAAAGCACCCTCATCGAAATCGGCTAAGAAAGGATGAGGAATCGTCTCTACCCATTCATCCCAATGCTTGTACATCAGGTTGTCGATAATCCGTCCGCTGCTTTTGTCCAAATCCGGATATTTTTCCGAACTCTTTTCGAAGGATTTTACCTGACTGATAAAAAGCGCTTTCCGACCATCGGGAGAAATTTTAAAACCTTCGATTCCCTTTTCGTAATTACTGATTTGTTTTCTGTCGGAACCATCCGGGTTCATCTCCCAGATTTGTGCGTCATAAATAAACGCGATTTTCCGACCACCCTTTATCCATTGGACATCTCCTTCGCTTTTGGGCGATTCGGTAATTTGTTTTTTATTGCTTCCATCCATGTTGACGGTAAACAATTCCCTGTTTCGTTTATTTTGCGCGATGTCGGCATACGACACTCCATACAGTATCGTTTGCTCGTCCGGAGAAATCGTTACGCCGGTCACTTGTCCAAACAGGTGAAGCGCTTCGGCCGACAGGCGTCCGTCTTTCACTTCAACCGGTTTTTTTCCGATAATTTCAGGCTCTTCCTGTTTCAATTCTTCTTTCGGGCTATTACAAGCCGAGATGGCTGCTGCAAGCATAACAACGAGTATTATCTTTTTCATGCGGGTTTATATATTATTTGGGAAACTGTGTGATAGATACCAATTCAACATCAAAAACCAGGGTAGTGCCTCCTTTCATCATTAAGGTATAACCGCTGTAATAGTCTGTCTCGCCATATCCCAGATAATCGGGTATCCAAACTTCCCATTTGTCCCCGACAACCATGTTTTGCAGTGCAAATGAGAATCCCCTGACAGTTGCTCCGCCTCCAAGATAAAATTCGGAAGGCACGCCATTCAGGCTGGAACCCAAATCGAAAACAGACCCGTCATAATAACTGCCCTTGTAAAGCACTTTCACGGTACTTGTCTGGAGAGGGTGTTCGGTTCCTTCGCCGGTTTTAATCACTTTATAATACACGCCGGAAGGGCCGGTTTCCGTTTTTAAGGCCTTGTACTCCGGATTTGTAGTTATCTTTTTGTAAGCCTCAGTGTTAGCGTCTCTCCATGCATTATCCGCCTCGTCGGAGTCGTTGCAGGAAGCAAAGGGCAAGAGCAAAACGGCTATCGCCAATAAGCGAAGCGCATAGACAATTGATAATTTTTTACCTGTTTCGGTATGAATAATAAATAATCGCTTCATTTTAATATTTGTTTTAATAAGTTTTTCATACTCACTTTATCTGCAATGATTTTATCTAAATCTGCAACAGGCACACGTTCCTGTTGCATGGTGTCACGGTGGCGGATGGTTACGCAATTGTCGGTCAGGGTGTCGTGGTCGACAGTGACGCAATAAGGCGTTCCGACAGCATCCTGACGGCGGTAGCGTTTCCCGATGGAATCTTTTTCGTCGTATTGGCAATGGAATTCGAATTTCAGGGCATCCATTATCTCGCGTGCTTTTTCGGGAAGTCCGTCTTTTTTCACCAAGGGCAAAACGGCCAATTTGACAGGCGCCAGCATGGGTGGAATTTTAAGCACAACGCGGGTTTCGCCGTCGTCTAATCTTTCTTCGCAGAACGAACCGGCCAGGATACTCAGAAACATACGGTCGACGCCTATCGAAGTTTCAATCACATAAGGAACGTAAGATTGATTCTGTTCGGGGTCGAAATACTGAATTTTCTTGCCGGAATATTTTTCATGACTGCTCAGGTCGAAATCGGTACGGGAATGAATTCCTTCCACTTCCTTGAATCCGAACGGCATTTCATATTCAATATCGGTAGCGGCATTGGCATAATGCGCTAATTTGTCGTGGTCGTGAAAACGATACTTCTTGTCGCCCAAGCCCAAGGCTTTGTGCCAGTTCATACGGGTTTCTTTCCACTGTGCAAACCATTTCAACTCCTCGCCCGGACGGACGAAGAACTGCATTTCCATCTGTTCAAATTCGCGCATCCGGAACACAAATTGACGGGCAACTATTTCGTTGCGGAATGCTTTCCCGATTTGGGCGATGCCGAAAGGTATCTTCATACGGCCGCTCTTTTGTACATTCAGGAAATTGACGAAAATACCCTGGGCGGTTTCGGGGCGGAGGTAAATTTTCATGGCGCCGTCGGCGGTAGAACCCATTTCGGTTGAAAACATCAGATTGAATTGGCGGACTTCCGTCCAGTTTCGGGTTCCGGATACAGGGCATACAATTTCGTAATCCAGAATGATTTGGCGCAATTCTTCCAGATTGCCGTCGTTCAGCGCTTGGGCAAACCGAATGTGCAATTCTTCCATCTTCTCTTTGTTTTCCAACACCCGCGGATTGGTTTCGCGGAATTTTTGCTCGTCGAAAGCTTCACCAAAACGTTTGGCTGCTTTCTCAACTTCCTTGTTGATTTTATCTTCGTACTTTGCCATTTGCTCTTCAATCAGCACATCGGCACGGTAACGTTTTTTGGAATCTTTGTTGTCGATAAGCGGGTCATTGAAAGCATCTACATGACCGGAAGCTTTCCAGATAGTCGGGTGCATGAAAATGGCGGAATCGATTCCCACTACGTTCTCATTTAAGAGCGTCATGCTGTCCCACCAGTATTTTTTAATATTGTTTTTCAGTTCAACCCCATTTTGTCCATAATCGTAGACGGCTCCCAAACCGTCGTAAATTTCCGATGACGGGAACACGAAACCATATTCCTTACAATGGGAAACCAATTTTTTGAAAACATCTTCTTGTTGCGGCATATCGAAAATAATTTTTTTGAATTTTTTCAGTAATTAGTCTATTCGACTATTTCAGACTGCAAAGTAAGTTATTTTTTTTGAATTTCCCGGCTAAAATTGTAGAATTAGATGAAAAGCGATAAGATAAGACCATAAGAAATACCGGTTTTCGCCTGTATTGATTTTTTTTAAGGGGCATATTTGTTTTTTTTAATAGAAATGATTGAACAAAGGGCGCTCCAACATTGTTTTAATTATAGAAGTTTAATCATACAAGTCTATGAATCATGGAAAAAGATTTTAATAAAAAATTGATAAATGCTGTACTAAGCAATATGCCGCCGAAAGTTAAAGCAGCTTCTTATTTGAGTGATGTATTAAAATTGAGTCGAGAATCCGTTTACCGTAGAATTAGAGGGGAAATACCTTTTACGATAGACGAATTTGCCAAATTATCGGTAGCGCTCGGTTTTTCTTTTGACGAAATAATCGGAAATGCAAATTTCGGACATGCCTTTTTTGAATTTTTCGCAAATGAAAAACCCCCGAATGAGATGTATGCGACAATGCTTGAGAAATACCTTGAACTGCTTGAAAAAATAGAAACAACACAAATGGTTGATTCTGTAATGTCAATCAATCGGATTCCGCCGAATTTTTATATGCTTTTTGACAATTTGCATAAATTTGTTTTTTATAAATGGTTGAATCAATACAGTGGCGTTCCGTCCAATCTGCATTTTTCAGATATTGATGTACCACCGGAAATAATGAGTTTGCAAAAGAGAATCCGTTTTAATTTCTCAAAATTAAAACGCAGAACGCTGATTCTGGACCCGAATACTTTTTTAAATCAGGTAAAAGAAATTCAATATTATTACAAAATGAAATTGCTTAATGATGAAGATTTGTCTTTGCTCAAACAAGAGATGAACGAATTGGTCGGTTTATTGGAAAATGCGGCAAAAACAGGCACTCTCGGCGCTTACAAAACAAAAACAGATATATACCTGTC
This sequence comes from Dysgonamonadaceae bacterium, assembly GCA_031289145.1. Taxonomy (GTDB): domain Bacteria; phylum Bacteroidota; class Bacteroidia; order Bacteroidales; family Azobacteroidaceae; genus Azobacteroides. The sequence continues at coordinate 59,407 of JAITQA010000063.1, forward strand.
TTTTTTATCTATCAGCGCCAATACCTGTTATTACGCTTATGATGATAAGGTTAGAACGATTATCTGGATATTTATCGTAAATCCTATTATCATACACAATACCAATATTTCCGATATGCAAAAAAAATGGCTCAATTTCCTGAAGAGGCAATCTACCTTGATTTCTCAATCAAACGAAATTTCACAAACGGAATTTTTTAACCAACAGCGTAAATATATTGAAATGTTATAGGCTTTTTACTCAGCCCAGCAACCGCTTCACGGCTTCCGAAATCAACCGGCCTTCGGCTTTTCCGGCCAATGCTTTTGTAGCGGCGCCCATTACTTTGCCCATGTCTTTGGCAGAGGTCGCGCCTACCGAGGTGATGATTTCCCGAATTGTTTTTTCCAATTCTTCGGGTGAAAGTTGCTTGGGAAGATATTCTTCCAGGACGGCTACTTCGGCTAATTCTTTTTCGGCTAATTCCGGACGGTTCTGTTCCTGATAGATGCTTGCGCTGTCTTTGCGCTGTTTAACCATTTTCTGCAGGATTTTTACAGCTGCTTCATCGGTCAAATCGCCATCAGCGCCCTTCGCTGTTTTTGCTTCCAGAAACTCTTTTTTCACTCCGCGCAAAGCTTCCAGGCGGATTTTATCTTTGGCCAGCATTGCGGCCTTGATGTCGTTACTGACGGTATCAAATAATGCCATAATAATATATTTTTAAAAATTAATAACTTGTTTTTTTAGAAAATTGACAGTTGCGCCCGTTTTTCGGCTGCTAATTTAGTGATTTTTTTTGAATCTCGCTTATACGCCGGCGTGTTGATCACTTCATCGATAATGTCATTATCGTTCAACTGCTCAAAAGTAAAAATATGCGGCTGAGGCCGTTCGATTCCGATTAAGACCTGTAGCCCTTTTTCTCCGTAATAGCGCCTAATCGAACGGGTATTTTCTTCTTCCAATTTTACGGCGGCTAATTCTTCGGCTTCCCTGGCCCTGCGCTCTTCGACTGTCATGCGTTCCCATTCGGAACGTTTTTTGTCCGTCATCATCGGAATGGTATCAATACTGAATCCGGTGGCAAGAATTGTGATTTTCGCTTTCTCTTCCAAATTATCGTCGACAGCGGCGCCCCAGATGACTTCAATGTCTTTCGAAAATTTGGACATAAACTCATGTAACTCGCTCATTTCTTCCATCATAATCGGATTATTTTCGGAAGAGTAGATGTTCAGCAAGATTTTTTTCGCATTGAAAATATCATTGTTGTTCAACAAAGGCGAATGTAAGGCGCTTTCGATAGCTTTTGTAAGCCGGGATTCCCCTTCTCCCAAGCCGCTGCTCATCACGGCTACACCGCCTGCTTTCAGGGTAGTATTTACATCGGCGAAATCGAGATTCACATGTCCCGGCACGGTAATGATTTCCGCAATGCTTTGAGCGGCAACCAACAAAGTATCATCGGCTTTTTTGAAAGCATTGAAAATATTCAGATCGGGATACACTTCCCGTAGCTTTTCATTGTTGATTACCAACAGGGCGTCCACACACTTGCTCATCTTTTCCACACCGCTCAATGCCTGAATTATCTTGTTTCCCCTTTCAAACAGAAACGGAATGGTCACGATGCCGATAGTCAGGATATCCAAACTTTTGGCAACTTCGGCTACAATCGGAGCGGCGCCGGTGCCGGTGCCTCCGCCCATGCCGGCAGTGACAAACACCATTTTTGTTCCATCGCTGAGCAGCTTGCGGATTTCTTCCTTACTTTCCAAAGCCGCTTTTTCCGCAACTTCGGGTTTATTGCCGGCGCCCAAGCCTTCGGTAATTTCCTTGCCCAATTGTATTTTTACGGGCACTTCACTTTTCAGCAATGCCTGACTGTCGGTATTACAAAGTACAAAATTAACATCCAGAATGCCTTCTTTGTACATGTGTGTAACAGCATTTCCACCGCCGCCGCCCACACCGATTACCTTGATAATTGAGGGTTTTTCGGTCGAAAAATCAAATTTCAACAATTCTTCTATTTCCGATTTTAATATTTCTTCTTCCATGATGCTATTGTATTTGTTCGTTCTTTTCTTCTGTTGTTTCTTCGGGCGCTTCTTGAGGATTGTTCTCTTCCTCAAATAAAATTCTGGCTCCTCTTTCTACCTGATTGAATAGTTTATCAAATATTCCAGGACCTTTTTCTCTTTTCTTTTTTTCCTCTTCTTCTTTTTTCTTTTTTGCTTTCTCCTTTTCTTTCTGTTCTTCTAATTCTTTTTTTCTTTTGGCAATTACACCCGGATCTTCTCCAAATAAAGTTCCACCCTTGCTTTCTCTGGTTTTCAGGCAATTATCGTTCCCGAGCGCCAACAATCCGATAACGCATGAATTGGCCGGTTGCTGGCTCCATTCCGGCGCCTGATTTACCAAGGCTTTCCGGGCAAGTCCCAAGCGGACTTCTTTTCCTGTTTTGAACCGGATTACTTCTGCTAAACCCCGCAGGGAGGCGCCACCTCCGGTGATAACGATACTCCTCACAACCGGTTCATACCCGGAATAGTGGATTTGCTTGATTACATTCTCCAATATTTCATCGACCCGCGCTTCTATTACCCTGTTTAATCGTTGCATTTCATCTTCTCCCGTTTGCTTGCCGGTATTTTCTTCGTAATCCGATTCAATCAAAGTTGTGCCGTGGTCACGCTTATACGCTTCAGCCTCTTTTTCCGAAAAATTGGAATTGACCATGTCTTTGGTAATAGCCGCTCCTCCTATGGGAATCGTTACCAAATGTTTCAAGGTATTTTCCCTGTAAATGGAAACATAAGTAAGCGCTGCCCCAAATTCAATCAGCGCACAACCCTTTTCTTTTTCTTCTTTCGTGAGCGCCGCTTCGGCAGTCGCCAAGGGAGATACAAAAATATCCGCAACCGGAACCTTGGTCTCTTTCGCAATCGTTTCCCGTAGATTGGCCAAAGAACGGCCTCCCATAACCAAAGCAAACTTTGCCTCAATAACAGCGCCTTGGGCGCCCGAAGGGTCCGACTCCACCTGACCGTCTACAGAATATTCCGGTCGGAATTTTTTCCGAATCAAACTACTCTCCGGATGCCGCTCTATTTCTGCATCTATGGAATGCAACAGGTTTCGGTCTACAACTCCGTTTTCTATCTCTTTTTTTATACTGTACACTTCGGTATGAAGCGCCTGACCGCCTATCCCAAGGTATATTTTCTCTATCGAATAATTATCTGCGGACAATTTAAAATTCAATTTTTCAATAAGTTTGGAAATTTTTTCGGAAACACTCTTCATATTATAAACCGAGCCTCTCCGGATAGCCGTTCCTGAATCGACCGTATCCGCATACTGAATCGACAACACTTCATTCCATCCTTTTTTGGCGACCATGGCGATTATCTTAGCTGTTCCCAAATCTAATGCTACAATTACTTTTTCCATATCTCGTTTATTTTATTATTTCTCTCTTTTTGTACAAACCACCTGATTTTTAAATTTCAGGTTAATAAGCGAATAGCGATTCCATCCGACTTCATCCAAGCCTTTCTCGTAGAACAGGCGCAGTTTAGCTAAATTTTCTTTATAATCGGCTATTTTCCCCAAAACAATCTGATGATTACCCACTGTCGGGGTTAATTCTACGTCGCCGTTCGGCAAGACATATATTTGTTCAATCTGGGAATTCCAAAACTTGTCTTTGTGCAAAAACAAGGCGAATTCATACAGTTGGGTTCGCGCATATTCGCTTTCGATAGCGCCGCCTGCGACGGGCACATAAGCTGCAAAATTCCGTGGTACAGGCATTTGTTCCCCTTCATTGTCAATGTAATAAGTTCCTTTGGGCGAAAACACCCGTAAAATAGGTATCCGTTGGTAAACTTTTAACTTTACCGTTCCTTCAATTGTTTTGTAACACTCCGCCCGCTTAATCAACCGGTTTTCTGCTAATTTTTCCTCAATAGCAGTCGTATTGATTTCGGAAATGCGTTTACCGACAGGCGATAAGCCTGCATTTTGTAACATCCGGCTTATTTCGGTTGCAGTCATGTAATGTCTTTCCAAGGTATCTGCCACCGTCACCCGCAACGCTTCACAGACCATATTCTTTTTGGCATGGGGATTCAAGTAAACAACGGCAAAAACCATATATGCCGATATTAAAACGATTCCCGATATGATACCTGTTTTCTTTAACATGATGCGTGCTTTTTTATTGTTGTTTTAACAATATTTTCTTGACAGGCGCTACCAGCAATTCAATATCTCCCGCACCTGCAATCAGTATGACTTCGCGTCGCCTGTCCCCGATTTTTTCCAACAATTCCGCTTTGGTGTACAAATATTTCTCCGGAATAGTCACTAAATCGAGAATCATTTGCGAAGAAACACCCGGAACAGGCGCTTCCCGCGCCGGATAAATCGGAAGCAATATCACTTCGTCGGCCAAGGAAAGGGATTCGGCAAAGGCCTTGTAAAAGTCTTTGGTACGGGAATAAAGATGAGGCTGAAAGACAACCGTCAACTTTTTATCGGGATACAATTCCTTGACGGAAGAGATGCTTGCCGCCAATTCTTCGGGGTGATGCGCATAATCGTCCACCAAAACCAAATCGTCCTGTTTGATATGGAAATCGAAACGCCGTTTTGCCCCCTGGAAAGAAGACATTCCCGTACGTAATTCTTCTTCCGAAACGCCGTTCAGATAAGCGATTGCCATAGCCGCTACACCGTTCACAATATTGATTTTCACGGGTACGCCCAAACGAATGTCGTGAATGGTCTTTTCGGGCGTAACAAAATCGAAGTAGATTTCTCCCTTGCCGATGCGGATATTTTCGGCTCGGAAATCTGCTTGTTTATCCGTAGATTGCGGGTCGGTGCCGCCATAACAAGCCGCATACCGGTATACTTTTACGCCTTTTTGCAATTCCGGTTCGATAGCCACGTTGGCCTCCATCAGCAAAACGCCGTTTTCACGAATCAAGGAAGTGAAATACCGGAAACTTTCCCGGTACGCTTCAGGTGTTCCGTAAATATCCAAATGGTCGGGCGCCACCGATGTAATCACGGCCATATAAGGACTCAGCCAATGAAATGAGCGGTCGTATTCATCGGCTTCAATCACCGTCAGGTCACTTTTGTCGGACAACAAAAGATTGCTGTCATAATTTTTCAGAATACCGCCAAGGAAAGCATTGCAATCCACGGTCGACTGTTTCAGCAAATGGGCAATCATGCTTGATGTGGTCGTTTTCCCGTGTGTTCCGGCAACACACAACCCCCGGTTGGTTTGGGTGATTTCGCCCAGCGCCTGCGCCCTTTTGTGTATTTCAAATCCATTATTGCGGAAATAGACCCATTCGGAATGGTCGTTTGGAACAGCCGGCGTCAGCACGACCAAAGTATGTTCCTTATCCTTAAATGCCGACGGAATCAGGTCGATATTGTCCGCATAATGAATTGCGGCTCCTTCTGTATTTAATAATCTTGTTAATTCCGATTCCACCCGGTCATATCCGGCCACTTTTTTTCCTTTAGAGAGGAAATAACGAACCAAAGCGCTCATGCCGATACCGCCTGCACCAATAAAATAAACATTATCCCAACTCCTCATCTTATTTTATAGTTTTTATTTTCTCAATCTCATCAACAATCTTGTCGGCCGCATTCGGTAAAGCCATTTTCAGTATATTTTCGCTTAATTCCCGGAGACGTTCCTCGTTGCGAATCAAATCCAAAGCCATGGGTACCAACTCCTTTACAGCATCCTTATCCGGAATTGATACGGCTGCATGCTTTTGCACCAAAGCCATGGCGTTTTTCGTCTGGTGGTCCTCCGCCACATTGGGAGAAGGAACCAGCACCACCGGTTTACCCAGGATGCAAAATTCCGAAATCGAACCGGCTCCCGCTCTCGAAATTATCAGATCAGCAATGGAATAAGCCAAATCCATCCGGGAGATAAATTCCGTGATGTGGATATTTTTTGTTTTTACAGGGACTTGATCCGCAATCCCTTGGTAATAGTATTTCCCTGTCTGCCAAACAAATTGCACATTGCTTTCCTGAATTGCTTCCCAGGAAGCGAGCAGGCTTTCGTTGATGGTCCGGGCGCCAAGGCTTCCGCCTACCACTAAAATGGTTTTCTTTTCCGGGTCGAGATTAAAAAAAGCATAGCTTTCCCGGCGTTTTTCTTCCGTACACACTAAATCCGCACGAACCGGATTGCCGGTCAGTACAAGGCTTTTCTTTGGGAAAAACTGCTCCATGCCTTCATAAGCTACACAGATTTTCGCAGCCTTTTTTGCCAGCAATTTATTGGTCACCCCTGCGAAGGAGTTCTGCTCCTGAAGCAAAGTGGGAATACCTAATTGGTTGGCGGCTTTCAGGGTAGGCCCGCTGGCATAACCGCCCACGCCAATCACGATATCCGGCTTGAAATCTTTCAGGGTTTTCCGCGCCAGCCGCATACTTTTACTTAGCTTGAAAAGCACACTGATATTTTTCAGGAGATTTTTGCGGTCTAAGCCTGCTACAGGCAATCCGATAATCGGATAACCGGCAGCGGGAACACGCTCCATCTCCATCCGGTTCTCTGCGCCCACAAACAGGATTTCCGCCTCCCGATGCCTTGCCTTAATGGCATTGGCAATGGCAATAGCCGGGAAAATATGTCCTCCCGTACCTCCTCCGCTGATGATTACTTTTAAATGCTGCATATCGTGTATATATTTGAAATTCAATATGTATCGGCAATAAGTCCCGTTTCCCCTCCGGTCCAATTTTCTGCTGCTTCGGCAGCCTGTTTTTCCGCTTCCATTTCTTTAACAATTGCTTCTTCCCGTGAGATGCCTCTCGGATTTTCATAACGGCTGACACTCAGAATAATGCCAAAGAAAGCGCAGGTAACCAGGATGGATGTTCCGCCGCGGCTCACCAAGGGCAAAGGCTGACCGGTGACCGGTATCAGGTCGACCGCCACGGCAATATTTGCCAATGCCTGGGCCACCAACATCAAGGCGCTGCCCATCACCAACAATTTTGGAAACAATTTCGTACATCGCCCCGCGATAATTCCTGCCCGGATAAACAAAAACACATACAAAGCCAAGACAGCTATTCCGCCTACCAAACCCAACTCCTCTATGATAATTGCAAAAATAAAATCAGAGTAAGCTTGCGGAAGATAGTCTCTCTGTTGGCTATTTCCCGGCATCCGACCGAATATACCTCCCTGGGCCAAGGCTATTTTGGCATGAGATACCTGATAATTATCATCGTCTATCACATAATTTCCACTTTTGATATCCTCTTTTTCCTTGTAATCGCTGATGCGAGAAGTCCAGGTAGAAGCTCGTTTGAGTGGTGTATTTTTTACCGCATCCGGAAATTTAAAACTGAATGCCAGTATCAATGCGATTACGAATACCGTTGCCAAAGAAAAAAAACCGATTTTTTTTATTGAGATTTGCCCGATAAACAGCATAAAAATGATGATTCCGTAAAGTAAACCGGCGGTAGAAAAATTATCAAAAAATATCAAGGCACAGGTGATCACGGTAGACACGCAAATCCATTTGAAAGCGCTGTCTTCCGATGATTCGTTCTTTCTACGGCTCAGGATAAATGCCACACAGGTAATCAAGCACAATTTGGCAATTTCCGATGGCTGAAAACCCAAGAATCGACGAAACGCACCGTTGACTTCCGTTCCGAAAAGCCGGGTGGCAATCAGCAGAAACCAGGTAAAAGGAAGTGCAACTGCAAAAATTGAAAAAAATTTGGGCTTAAAACTATGCACCAATAAAACGATGCCTAATCCCACCAACAGAAACAGCGTGTGCTCCATAATCGGCCGCCAGTAATCCGTCCTGAAAGTCAACGTGCTGGAAGCGCTGTAAACCTCAATAATCGAAACCGTAAACAGGAATGCAAATATCATCCATATTACCCTGTCTCCTCTGAAAATTTTATTAAAAAAATCCATGATGTAAATTAAAAACTAAAAATTATAAGTTTCTTACACAGGTTTTAAATTGTTGGCCTCTGTCTTCGTAATTCTCAAACAAATCGAAACTGGCGCAACAAGGCGATAGCAGTACCGTATCTCCTTTCTCCGCGATTTCGTATGCCTGAGAGACAGCTTCTTTCATCGAACGGGCATCGGTTGTCCGAATTGTTTTCCCGTCAAAAAATGCGTGCAGTTTGGTATTATCCAAACCTAAGAAAATCAAAGCGCGGCACTTGTTTTTTACCAAGGCTTCAATTTCCCTGTAATCGTTTCCTTTGTCGGTTCCGCCCACAATAAGGACTACCGACGTCTTCATACTTTGCAGCGCATACCAGGTTGAATTGACATTCGTCGCTTTCGAATCATTGATATATGCTACGCCTTTCACGTGGGCAACTTTTTCCAAACGGTGTTCTACCCCTTTGAAGTTACTGAGTGAAGTTCTGATATCTTCATTCTTGATATCCAACAATTTGGCTGCAATTCCTGCGGCCAATGAATTGTAAAGGTTATGTGTACCTGTCAACGCTACTAATTCTTCTTCCATAGTAAAAATGCCATTGAGTGTTTCTATTCTTATTTGTTTATTTTCCGTATAGGCAAGTGTTCCCTCTCCCTTTGTCCGGGCGAAAGGATATAATCCGGCCTGCGGATGCAATTTGGCGACTTCTTTCCTGATAACAGGGTCATCGTTCCAAAAAATAAATGCATCGGCTGTCGTCTGGTTTTGTATAATCCGTAACTTGGCATCGACATAATGCTGCATTTCGTAATTATACCGGTCTAAATGGTCGGGTGTGATATTCAGCAAAACGGCAATTTCCGCTTTGAAATCGTACATGCCGTCCAATTGGAAACTGCTCAATTCAATCACATAGTAATCAAAATCCTGTTCCGCTACCTGCAAAGCAAAACTATTGCCCACATTTCCGGCCAGACCCACGTTCAATCCGGCGTTTTTCAGAATGTGGTAAGTCAGCATGGTAGTAGTTGTCTTGCCATTGCTTCCGGTGATGCAAATTTTTTTGGCCTTTGTGTATCGTCCGGCAAATTCGATTTCGGAAATAACCGGAATCTGTTTTTCCTTTATCTTTTGGATAATCGCAATCTTGTCGGGGATACCCGGACTTTTTATTATTTCATCGGCATTCAGGATTTTTTCTTCCGAATGTTGTTTTTCTTCATATAAAATTTGGTAGTTATCCAAAATTTTCTTATACTGCTCTTTTATAGCCGAAACATCCGATACGAAGACATCAAAACCCTGTTTTTTTGCTAAGACAGCTGCTCCAACGCCGCTTTCACCGGCGCCGAGGATAACGATACGATAGGTTTGTTCAATTTTCATGCTGTAATTTTTTATCGCATTTTCAGTGTTGCAATCGCCAAAGCTGCTAAAATAATTCCAATCAACCAGAAACGGACTACAATTTTTGACTCCGGAACCGGCATCAAAGGTTTCTGAATCAGCGCTTCTATTCCCGCATTTCCCGGTTTCTGGAAATGATGGTGTAAAGGCGTCATCTTAAAGACACGCTTTCCGGCCCCGTATCTCTTCTTCGTAAATTTGAAATACGAAACCTGCATCATGACCGAAAGGCTTTCTGCCAGGAAGACGCCACATAAAATAGGCAATAACAATTCTTTATGTATGATAATGGCAAATACGGCGATGATACCGCCCAAAGTAAGCGAACCGGTATCTCCCATAAAAACCTGGGCAGGAAAAGCATTGTACCAAAGAAAACCGATGGTGGCGCCGATAAAAGCGCTCGCAAATATGGCCAACTCTTCGCATCCGGGAATATACATGATGTTCAGGTATGCCGCATATTTGAGATTACTCGATACATAAGCCAATATCCCCAGCGAAACACCTATAATAGCTGAGCTTCCGGCTGCCAGGCCATCCAAACCATCGGTGAGATTAGCCCCGTTCGATACCGCCGTTACGATGAAAATGGCGACAATCACGAAAACAACCCAGGTGGCTGCCGTCCGGTGATTCGGCATAAAAGCAACCAAACTGCGGTAATCCAAGTTGTTGTTCTTGAAAAAAGGAATCGTGGTCTGTGTTGATTTCACTTCCGGACTGTACACAATATCCGTGATAACATCATGCTCCCTGATTTCCACATTTTCACGCATCACAGCATCCGGACTCAGGTAAATGGTTAATCCGACAATCAGGCCTAATCCTACTTGCCCCACAATTTTGAATTTTCCCTTCAGTCCGTCTTTATTTTTCCTGAAAACCTTGATGTAATCGTCCAGAAAACCGATGCACCCCAACCAGATTGTCGTAATCAGCATCAGGATAATATACACATTGGTCAATTTGGCGAACAGCAAAACCGGAATAAGGATTGCAATAATGATAATGATTCCGCCCATAGTAGGCGTCCCGATTTTCTTCATCTGACCTTCCAGACCCAAATCGCGGACAGTTTCCCCGATTTGCATCTTTTGCAGTTTTTCGATAATCCGGCGGCCGATAATCGTGGAAATCACCAAAGAAAAAATCAAAGCCATCGCCGACCGGGACGAGATGTAATGAAATATCCCCGCTCCGGGAAAATCTAATTTATCAAGGTAATCGAACAAATAGTATAACATACTTTTTGAATTATGAATTGTGAATTTCTTTTATTACTTCCCTGTCATCAAAATGATGTTTCACGCCCTTCACTTCCTGATAATCCTCGTGCCCTTTTCCGGCAATCAGGATGACGTCGCCGGTTTGCGCCAGCAGACAAGCCGTGCGGATAGCTTCTTTGCGGTCGGTGATTTTCAGCCATTTTTTCTTGTCTACATCCACTAAGCCCTCAGCCATATCCCGGATAATATCGTCGGGTTCTTCAAACCGGGGATTGTCGGAGGTGAGAATTACTAAATTGCTCAGGCGAACTGCCTCTTTTGCCATTATCGGCCGTTTCCCTTTGTCGCGGTTTCCGCCGCAACCAACTACAGTAATGATATTTCCCTTGTCGGCCAGAACTTCCCGTATCGCATTCAGGACATTGGTCAGCGCATCGGGCGTGTGCGCATAATCGACGATGGCCGTATAACCTTCGGGTGAACGGAAAGGCTGAAAGCGGCCGGAAACGGATTGGAGGGTACTGAGCAAGACCAAAACCTCGTCGGGTTTTTGCCCCAACAGAACACTTGCGCCGTAAACCGCCAGCAGATTGTAGGCGTTGAATTTTCCCACGAACTGTGTGGCAACTTCTTTCCCGTTGATACTCATCATCGTTCCGTCGAAATGCGATTCGAGGATTTTTCCCTTGAAGTCGGCCAGAGACAACAAAGAATAGCTTTGTTGATTTGCTTTTGTATTTTGGAGCATGAAAGTTCCGTTTTTATCATCTTTGTTGGTCAATGCAAAAGCCCCTGCCGGAAGCCGGTCGAAAAAATCTTTTTTAGCATCGCGATAAGCTTCGAAAGTATGGTGATAATCCAAATGGTCGCGGGTCAAGTTGGTGAAGATACCTCCCTTGAATTGCAGGCCGGCAATCCTTTTCTGGTCTATCGCGTGGGAGCTTACCTCCATAAAGGCGTAATCGCAGCCCGCTTCGACCATTTCCGCCAAAAGCGCATTTAACTCAATCGCATCGGGCGTGGTATGAGTAGCCGGCGCCATTTTTTCGTTCACATAGTTGCAAACCGTTGAAAGCAGACCGGTTTTGTAACCTAACTTCCGGAAAATGTGGTACAACAAGGTCGCAATAGTCGTTTTTCCATTGGTGCCGGTAACGCCGACCAGCATCAACTGCTCGGAAGGCTCGCCGTACCATGCCGATGCAATCCGGCCTAAAGCTTCGGCGCTGTCGGTTACTTTGATGTAAGTAATTCCGGCTTGTCGGCTTTCCGGCAGGACTTGGCAAACAACGGCAATCGCCCCATTTTCAATTGCTTTGCCGATGAATAGATGCCCATCCGACTGTGTTCCGGGGACGGCGATAAACAGAAAGCCCGGTTGCACTTTTCGCGAATCGGAATGAAATCCTTCCACGGAAATTTCCGGATTACCGTTTGTTTCCGCAACATTTACCTTACTGATAAGTTTTTTGAGTTCCATATTGCAAATCATTTGAGTTGAATCGTTATTGTTTGTCCTTTGGATATGCTTGAACCGGAGATTATCGACTGGCTGAATACTGCTCCGCGTCCCAGTAAATTTACGCTCAAACCACTGTTTTCCAATGCATAAACAGCGTCTTTCGCTCCCATTCCTATCACATTGGGAACTAAGTTATGCTGTATTTTCCTGTCCTTCATCACCAAACCTTCATCTGTCAGTTGGGCGGTCATCCATTTGCCTTCAGCCTTATCGGAATAGTTGATATTCAATTTTTTCAAAACATATTTCGAATGTTCGAGCAAGCCGCTTTTCACCTTCGGAATTTTAGGAAAGGCGTTGTCTTGCGGCATTGAACCCGGTTTGGAAATGATGTTTTGCACATAAATTTCTTCAGCAATCCGTTTGAAAACCGTTCCGCACATGTTGCCACCGGAAGCGGCCTCATTCCTTGGTTTTCGGATGACGACGATGCAGGAATATTTAGGTTCGTTCGAAGGAAAGTAACCGCAGAAAGACACTTGGTGGCTCAGGCCTCCCTCCTTATATCCGGCAGCCCCATGGGATAGCTGTGCCGTACCGGTTTTTCCGGCAATCCGTACCAAGTTGGAATGCGCCGGTTTCCCGGTTCCTTGTGGATGGTTGACTACACTGTCGAGCATTTCCCGGATAAAACCCAAGGTTCTTTCGGAACAGATATGTTCATTGAGCACTGCTGTTTTTTTCCTTTCTTTGGTTTTTCCGTCTTCCTGTATTTCTTTCACAAATAGGGGTTTGACCATTTTCCCATCATTGGCGATGGCATTGAAAAAGGTCAGGGTATAAATCGGCGGAATTTGTGTTTCATAACCGAACGACATCCAAGGTAAAGTGGTACGATACCAGGTTTGCGGCGAATCTTTCGGATGACGGATACGGGCTGTTTTGTATCCGGGAATTTCGAGCGCCAGGTCCTTGTCGAATCCTATCCGATAAAGTCCGTCTACATATTTGCCCGGGTCTTTTTCGTAGCTTCTCAGGATAATTTTAGCCACCCCGATATTGGATGAGAACCAGATAGCTTTGGCAGCATTAATCATGCCGTATCCTCCGCGGTGGGCGTTGTGGTCGAGCAGTGTAGCTCCTCCGTATTCAAATCTGCCGTTTCCAACATCGACAAGGTCGTCGGGTTGCACCAAGCCGTCTTCCAAAGCCACCATCATTGAGGCCACTTTGAAAGTAGAACCCGGTTCGCTCAGGTCGGTTACCGCATAGTTGTCGATTTCTCCCCATACGCCGTCCCGGATGCGTCCCAGATTGGTTATTGCTTTTACCGCTCCGGTCTTGACTTCCAGCACAACTGCTGTTCCCGATTCTGCGTCTAAGCCTTTTATTTTATCCATCAGCGCCTTTTCGGCTATGTCTTGTATATTGACGTCTATGGTGGAGATAATATCTTTTCCTGTAACGGGTTTAACATCCACGATAGTCATGTTGCGTCCCTCCACTCGTCGCCGGGTACCTGTTCCGGGTTTTCCCCGAAGCAGCGAATCGTAGGCCAGTTCCAAACCGTATTTTCCGCCTTTGACAGACTCTTCCCAGATATTTCCGATAGTCCTCGAAGCCAGGGTGCCGTAAGGCTTTGTTCGCTTGACAAATTCGCGGGTATAAAGCCCCGATTTGTTGCGTCCTTGTCTGAAAAAAGGCATCCTTTGTATTGCTTTGAGTTGCCGGTAATTGACATTGATTGTATTTATTGCGTATTCACGGCTTCTTTTTACGACTTTCTTTTCTCCACCTTTGATTTTCGCTACTTTCGCCACTTCCACTTCTTCTTTTTCTTTCAATTTCAATCCGTCCATTAGATTCGCTTCATACTGTGCGACCGTTTTTTGCGGCAACAGTTTATTCAGTTCAACAGCCAGTGGTTTGGCATATTTTTTCAGGGTATCGGCTTTCAGACCATCCGCCCAATAGTCCATATAGAGCCGGTAAGTAGGCTCCGTTGTCGCCATCAGTTCTCCGTTGGCGGAATAGATATTCCCTCTCGTAGCAGGAATAGAGATATTGGTACGAACGGCTTTATTTCCCAGCTCTACCCAGTATTTTCCTTCGTCAAAGGAAGTTACAGCAGCCCTTCCGATAATGGCGATGATTATCAGTCCGAAAATTAAACTAATGATAAAGTAATTCCGGAGGATTTTCTTGTTGTCTACAGGCTTCTTATTTTCCATGACACAATTATTTTTGAATTTCATAAACCGAAGATTTGGACGCCGCCAGGTTGATGCCTTTTTGCCTGAGCAGTTCTTCGATTTGCGATTGACGGCTGTGTGTCGTCAATTCGGTGGAAATTATCAGATTCTCGTATTGAATATCTTTCAGTTGCGTCGTTAAATTTTCTATTTCCGTCAACTTTTTCATGCATGCATAACGATTACTGATAAAGAGGAGTATCAGGAATACAATCAAAATCAATAATTTGGATTGTGCAACGAAAAATTTCTCCGTCAGTATCCCGCCGCCCAATATTTCTCCTATGGGGCGTTTTCTTTTTTTATTTTTCTCTTGCGTTTCCATTTTTTTCTACAATTCGTAGCTTTGCGCTTCTTGCACGCGGGTTTTTTTCAATTTCGTCACTGTCAGGGACTAATACTTTATTATTAATTGTGCGAAAAGGAGTTATTACGTTTCCGTAAAAATCTTTTTCGACAATTCCTTCAAAATTTCCGGTCTTGAAAAAATTCTTGACCAAACGGTCTTCCAACGAATGGTAGGTAATCACAACCAAACGGCCACCGGGTTTTAACAAATCCAAGGCCTGTATCAACAAGTCTTTGAGTGCATCCATTTCTCCATTTACTTCTATCCGCAAGGCTTGGAAAGCCTGTGCCAGATTTTTTTTCTCTTTTTGTCCCGACCGGTTACGCTGTGATTCCCAACCGAAAAATGGCTTAATCACTTGCAGGAATCCGGAAATTGTTCGAATGGCCTCTTGGTTTCTGGCGCGAACTATTGCTTTCGCTATCGCCCGGGAATTTCTTAATTCGCCGTAGAGGTAAAAAACATCCGCCAGGGCTTCTTCGGTGTAAGTATTGAGGATGTCTGCCGCCGTTTTCCCCGCCCGTCTGTTCATCCGCATATCAAGTTCGCCTTCGAAGCGGAATGAAAACCCGCGGGTTTCGTCATCGAAATGATGGGAAGAAACGCCCAAGTCTGCCAATAATCCATCTAATGCTTTCACTCCTTGCCAATCCATGAAATTGGAAAGGTAGCGGAAGTTACTTCTGATGAAAGTGAATGTTTCGCCCGGTAGAATGTTTTTTTCGGCGTCCTCGTCCTGGTCAAAACCATATAACCGGCCTCCGTCCAAACGTTTCAAAATTGCTTTCGAATGACCGCCGCCACCGAAAGTAGCGTCCACATAGATTCCTTCGGGACGGATATTGAGGCCGTCGATGCTCTCTTTTAAAAGAACCGGTACATGATATGCTTGTAATTCATTCATCTTATGTGTTTACTAAAAAACGTTTGATGCTATCCTGTGAATCTTTTAGACTTAAGTTTGCTTTTTCCAACCGGTCGGGATTCCAGAGTTCAATGGAGTCGTACATCCCCACGAACCGCACTTCATGTGTAATACCGGTCATTTGCAAATACTTTTTCGGGATCAATATCCGTCCGTTTCCATCCATTTCCATCACTTCTACTTGAGAGGAGAAATGACGGAAAAGCCCTTGTTGTTCGGCATCCCATTTATTCAGTTTTTGCCGGAGTTGCATTAATTCTTCTTCCCATTGGGTTTTAGAAAAGAGCGTCAGACAATCTTGGGACTCATTTTTCCGTAAAATAAGTTGTGTTTCTTCAGCCAGATGCAATATTCGGCGAAACACAACCGGAACGAATACTCGCCCTTTTGCATCTGCTTTCGCGTCCATATTGCCAATGAATTTTTCCATGACTGAATGATTTTAATCTGATTCACAGGACAAAGGTACGAAATCCCCCACAATTCACCACCATAAAATGTAAAAAAATTTATCACCAATAAATTAACGGGTTATTAACAGATTATTAACAGATTAAAATATTTATATATAGGATATTAATTAATACTATTAATTTATTATTGAAAGTGGGGAAATAAAATCGGGATCGTAAAGATCGACGTATTCCTTATTCATCCGGTAAACGGGAATGAATCAATAACTTTATGGTAATTTGTTGTATTGGCAGAAATGTATGGGTGCATTTCAAATAAAAAGCAGTATCTTTACACAAGATTCAGTGCGAAAATGTGATTTTTATCACGTTTTTGCACGATAAAATGTGATTTTATGGATATAGAAAGAGGTATTATAGCGCAATTGTCGGCTTGGAAAACAGATTCCGACCGCAAGCCGCTATTGTTGATGGGCGCACGTCAAATTGGCAAAACGTGGGCTATGCAGACATTTGGCAAGCGTTATTATGCGCATACCGCCTATTTCAACTTTGATAAAAACGATGAGTTGCACGCTGTTTTTGAAAGTACAAAAGATGTGCAGCGAATACTTGGACAGTTGGTGTTTCATACCCAATCGCCCATTAAACCACAAACAACACTTATTATTTTCGATGAAATTCAAGGCAGAAGTTGATTTTTTGTTGCAAAACGGCGCAGCTATTATTCCAGTAGAAGTAAAATCAGCGCATAGCGTTGCGGGAAAAAGTTTGGCTTTATATAACGAATTGTATAAACAACTTTACGTATTCGATTTTCTTTCAATAATTTAAGAAAAGATGGAAACTTGCTGAATATTCTAATTTTTTTAACAGATTGGACAAAAAAAATTATAAATCTACATTTTTAAAATGCTTGTAAATCATAAAATTTATGTTGGAATTTAAAAAATACACCTCTATTGAAAATACCTACGACAAGGATTTGATGGAAAAAATCAAATTGGAAGGTTTTGAAAATCAAATATTTGTGGTACAGGAGAAAGTGCACGGCTCCAATTGCTGTTTTGTTACAGACGGGCAAAATGTGCGTTTTGCCAAGCGAACGGGTTTTGTGGAAGCCGACGAGAAATTTTACGATTACGAAGAATTGTTTGCACGGTATAAGGATAAAATAATCAGCCTCTTCCGGCGAGTGAAATCTACTTATGCCGACCTCCAAAGCCTGTCGATTTTTGGCGAAATGTTTGGCGGCGTCTACCCGCATCCCAATGTGAAAAATGACGCCAAAGTTCAAAACATTCAAAAGGGTGTTTTTTATAGTCCGGTTCACGAGTTTTACGGCTTCGACCTGTACATTTCCGGCAACGAAACTTCGCGTTACTTACCTGTTGATGCTATCAATGCGTTTTTTGAAGCGGAGAATTTCTTTTATGCAAAAACCTTGTTTCAGGGAAATCTTGACGAATGTTTGCAATATCCGAATGCGTTTCAGAGTCATATTGCGGAATGCTTGGGTCTGCCGCCGATAGCCGACAATATTTGTGAAGGAATTGTCATTCGCCCTGTTGAACCGGTTTATTTCAGAAATGGCTCGCGATTGCTGCTGAAAAGCAAAAACAGTCGCTTTGCCGAAAAGAAATCGGTCAAGAAACGCGAGCCTGCGTTGTTTGTTGAGCCGTCGTACAGCGAGTCCTTGAAAGAACTTTTGCCCATTGCGGAGGCGTATGTAACGGAAAACCGGCTGAACAATGTGATTAGCAAAATCGGGCATGTGTCCATTCCCAAAGATATGGGGAAACTCATTGGGCTGCTGAGCAAAGACACACTCGAAGATTTTCTGAAAGAACATTCCGGACGGTATGCTTCATTGGAGAAAAGCGAACAGAAAATATTGAATACGCATGTTAATAAAAATGTAACAAGTTTATTGAAGAAAGTATATTTTAATATCTGAGATTTTTCGAAAAAAACAGGCTGCCTCATATACCACTCGACCGTTTACATTCATGATAACGATACGGCTTATCGGCGCATCGCTCTTGAGGCGTTTCAATATAAATATTTTATTCTTTTATACGACGAAACAAATTTAATGCCTTGGTTATTTTATGCAATTTGCATGTTACATTTTTCGTTTAAAATTGTCTATTAGATAAAGACATGGAACAGGAGCAATTCAAAAACGAAATACTTCCCTTGCGTGGTCAACTGCTGGCTTATGCCGGACGGCTGCTGGAGAATGAAGATGATGCCGAAGATATCGTGCAGGAAGTTTTTTTGAAATTGTGGCGTATGCGTTACGAACTGGGCTTGTACAGGAGCATTCCCGCCCTTTCGATGAAGATAACGAAACACCTGTGTCTGAATCTATTGAAATCGAATAAACGAAATATAGAAGCGCCTGATGAATCAATTCCGGAAAATGAAAGCCTGTCTCCCGACCACCAATTAGAACAGAAGGAGGAAGCGGAACAAGTGTTGCATTTTGTGGACAGTTTACCCGGCTTACAACAAATCATTCTCCGGATGAAACACATAGAAGGGCTTGAGATAGAAGAAATTGCCGAGCTAATCGGAAGCAATCCGGAAGCTGTACGGATGAATCTGTCACGCGCCCGGAAGAAAATAAAAGATATGTTTTTAAAAATACAAGCAAGATGACAAAAGATTATCGACATATAGAAGAACTGACAGGCCGTTTTTTCGACGGTTTGACGTCCAATAGCGAGGAATGTGAACTGTATGATTTTTTCTCCGGCGAAGACATTCCGGAATATCTCCGGCCATACAAGGCTGTTTTTACCTTTTTCAAGAATGGAATCCATGCAGAAACTACTCCAAACCGACCGGAAACAGGAAAGAAACCGGCCATTAAATCCGGGAAAAAAACCTGGGCGCTTTGGTGGGGTATTGCCGCTTCGTTGCTGGTAGTCATATCGCTCCGTTTTTTCCGTCCGGATCAGGAAACCCTTTACGAAGGCAGCTATATTCTCAAGAATGGCGTCAAGATAATCGACCCTGAAATTGTCAGGGCGGAAATAGAGAAAATTCGATACACCGTTATGTTACAGGAAATCGAATATGAACAACTGACGCTTGATGCGGACGAAGCGGAACTTCAGCTTTTACAGCTGTCGACGGAAGAAATGATAGGTGAGGAATAAATTGAAACCTGCATCAAAAAAATAAATCTGTTGCGGGTTGCGTATAACAATAATAATAAAAAAGATGAGAAAAAAAATTTGTATTGCAATTTTTCTATTGACGATTTTCGGTATTTCAATAGATAATGTTACGGCTCAGGAAAATATAGCCGAATTATTAAAAAAATGCGAGCGCTCCGATTCGACGAATGTGAGTATTATTCACACACAGAATCCCCGGACAAACGAATCAGGTCCGGTTGCTACAACTGTTACCATCCGTTCAAATCCCGGTTTGATTAAGGAATTTCTGAAAGCTTTCGAAAATGATAGAGAAAAAGCCGCTCAAAGTGTTATGAAAGAAAAGGGAGGTAAGCGGATTTATGCGCACTATGAGTTCGATAGCATTTTTTATACCTTCGAAATGAAAGGAGAAAACGAGGCTAAAGTAATGGCCGTCAAAAAAGGATTCTTTCACAAAGATTTAGCAAAAATATCGGATTTAAGGGAGATAATCGTTAAGCAAAAAGCCGAACTGGTGCGGCAAAAAGAGAAGATAAACAAGGAAGCTCTGCGGCAAAAAGAGAAGATAAACAGAGAGGCTGCACGGCAAAAAGAGAAGATAAACAGAGAAGCTGCGCGGCAAAAAGAGAAGATGCGCAAGGAAATTAAGTGAAACAATCGGAGATTGCAGATAATTTACTAAATTTGCAGATAGAATCCGATTCACGTATGCAACGTTTTTTTATCTATCTGTCATACAATGGCGCTAATTATTGCGGTTGGCAAAATCAGCCCAACGGTATTTCCATCCAGCAAAAAATGGAAGAAAGCCTGAGCATTCTGCTGCGGAAGCCCGTTTCAGTCACAGGGGCCGGAAGGACAGACGCCGGTGTTCATGCGTGGACAATGGTAGCCCATTTCGACTGGGAAGCTACCGGTTTGCTTCCTGAAATCCTGACGGATAAGCTGAACCGCATTTTGCCGCATGATATAGCCGTTCAAAAAATCGTCGAAGTGTTTCCGGAAGCACATGCCCGGTTCGACGCCGTTTCGCGGACTTACCGCTATTTCATTACCTTGGAAAAAAACCCGTTCGATTATCCTTTCCGGCACCGGATCAAATACATGCCGGACTTCGATAAGATGAATAAAGCGGCGCAAATTTTATCGGAATACACGGATTTTACCAGTTTCAGTAAACTACATACGGATGTGAAGACCAATTTGTGCCGGATTATGGAAGCCGCTTGGACACAAGAAGGAACGGACTGGGTTTTTACTATCCGCGCAAACCGCTTTTTGCGAAACATGGTACGCGCCATCGTGGGCACGCTTATTGAAGTTGGTAAAAACAAATTATCTTTAGAAGATTTTCGCCGGATAATCGAATCCAAAGACCGGAGCCAGGCGGGAACTTCCGCCCCCGGAAACGCATTGTTCCTGACGGATATCGAATATCCGGCGGAAATCTTCATGGATTAGCGCTTGGCGCCAATAGGAATCGCGAATCCCAATTGGATATTCAACGCCTTGGTAGAAGTCGGAATAAAATCGGAATTCACACGGGGAACAAGGTAATCACCGGCAATGTACAGACCGTGGCCAAGATGCAAGGCAAGCCCGAACGTTTTTGATTCACCGTGAACGAACGAATAGCTCAAGCCTAACTCAACTTCACTGAAAGGACGATAGGCGCCAGCAAGGGTAAATTCCGAAATGGTCTGTACCGGGCTAAAATGATTCGTGGTAAGAAAACCTACATTCAATTTGTCTTTTAAAAATGTATAGGCGATCCCACAATTTAATTTTGCACCCAAACTACTGCTTTTAAGGCCTGTATCAGCATCTTTTTTCAACGATAATGCATCCTTGAAATAATCTTCCAAATCCGATAAAGCATCGTCCGAATTTAAATCAATCGGCGGCGTCCCTGTTCCTGTAATAACTTGATCAGCTGCATGAGCCGACAGGTATTCGGTTTTGTCATTCCAAGTGATAAAACCGGCATCGGTCAAAGCGGCCGAAACCGTAAATCCGTCCCAAAAAGCCAAATTGTCTTTGAAATCAAAATAGTTACCCGGCTTGAAAGTTGCCCCCAAATCGAACCCGAAGCCGGATCCATTGATAAAAGAAGACTTACCGCCGGAACCGAGTTCCTTTAATTTTCCGTCCTGGTCATACGTCAGTTGCATACCGGGATATATCATCCGCAAAGACGCTTCCGAATTGATTCGCCAGTTGTCCTGTTCCAAAATCAAGTGCATATTGTCTATATCCAAACTTGCATTGGCAATTCCTAACAAAATTTTCGCTTTTGCGCCCAGCACAAGTGAATGATTCAATACCGGATATGAACCGCCAATCCCAATTTGCGTAAATGCATTAGCATTCACACGCAAGTTGCTGAAATCATAATCCGTTCCATTTTCTTCCAAAGCGAATCCCCGTTTTACAAAATCGAAAAACGCTTTGGGAACGCTGGTCGTAGTATTTGCCCTGGCGCTGACGTCGAATGATAAAAACAGGTCTTTAACATAAAAGCCAAACCCCAATAAAGTATAGTCTACGCCCATATCCAAATAATTATTATCGGAAATACCTTTCATAAAATCGTCGTACGAAACGTTTTCATGAAGAAATAATCCACTCTTCCCTTTTTCACCTACGCCGGGAAATAAAAAATGATCCAGATTAAATGTATTGGTTTTATAGGCTAATGTCAGGTTGGTCAGACCGGGAATCCCGATATAGCCTTTTTCGGGTCTTAAGGCCGGATTAAATGACGTCTTTGTAAAGGAAGAAGACATAAAATATTCCGTGTTAACCGACTGACCGGATACGGAATGCAGGAAAAAACCAATTCCTGCTAAAAAAAGTAATACTTTTATAAATTTCAATCGAATAGTATGCATAATTATATATAATTTGTTTTTTAAAGTTCAAAATGAATACCACCGTCGGTAACAACTCTCAAGCCCCGGATATCAATGTAATCATTTTTAGTAAGGGCTATATTTCCCCCGGCCAATGTAAATCTAAATCTCAAATATGTAGCGTTTTCTGCTTTATCCAAGTAGTCCTTGACAATATCTATCGAAAAATCTTTGTTCTCGCCATTGTGTAGATTTACCACTGGCGTTTTAACCCCGGACACATTGATAACTTGTTCTTTTGCATCTAATAATTCAACTTCGGCAATTATATTTAACTCGGTATTTTGTTGTGTATCTGTTCCTATCACAACATTTACAATATCCGCCTTAAGGGCTATTTTTTCTTTCTGGTATTGAAACAGCATCTTATGCAGATATTCGTTGCCTAAGGAAATCGGCGGTGCGTCAATCGCAAGCGATAAATTATCAAAAAGCAATGGGAGTTTGAATACATAATTTCCTTCCATGGTCATACCCCGAGCGGATATTACCGCCTGTTCGTCATGAACATTCAGGGTAAAGGCATAATCAATTTTTTTCGGAATGCTTCCGTTGCCTGATTTGAATAAATTATCAATAGCGAGAATTTCTCCTTTGCTGCCACTTGGCAAATCGCCCGGATGAGTCGACAAATAAGGCGCTAAATAATAAGAAGTTGCTTTGACAGCACCGATGGTTGTCGGCTTTGCAAAATCCAGGACACCTTTTAAAGAAAGCGGATCAGTACCGTTGTGCGCATCAATTTTATCAATATCCAATTTGGAATCAGCGCCCAAATTAGTATGTAATGTTAAGCATAACGAAGGATTTCCAAATTCAAGTTTATTTCCTGAAAATGAACTGTTTAACCCATCAATATTTTTGATAGCTCCCGTAAAGGATTTTTTTCCAGAAACGGCCCCGCGTACGGAATTGATCAAATTTCCGTTATTGTCGCTTTCAAAAAATAATTGAAATGTCGGTTGGTTTGCCGTTCCGCTGAAACTGTTCGCGACATCTAAATACAGTTGAAAAGCGATATGGGCTTCTGCACCCGCTTTCGGATACCGGTACGATTCTATGGCTATTTCCGACAGGACATAATTCATATCATTTGTTTTCGATAACACGACTTCTCTTCTGATTTTCCCATTATTTCCGCCTTTTACCGTAAAATATTCGGTAGGAAAATCAAATTCAAGAATTAACTTTGCATCTCCGGAAACATAATTTACTCCACTCAATTGAAAACGAGCTTTGACCATGAAATTATCAAATTTTATCTCTTCGGGCTTAAACGACCAATTTTCGTCAAATTCCGGCACAGGTAATTTATACGCTATCGCTTCCGGATTCAACAACAAGGCTTGATTATTTATCGGTGCAGGTATGTTTATTACTTTCGGAAAGTTGACTGAAATTTTTTTCGTCGATTGCTGTTCTACGTGGAAAATATCGTAGGACGGTAAGTCTAAGCCTTCAAAGTTTCCCGAATATTCAATGTACAGGATGTCATCATCGTCATCTTTTATATCATTGTATTGTTTTTTGAGTTCTTCGAAAATGGATATCCGTTCCAGGTCGCCAATCGGAACATTTGCCCCATCGGGACTGATTACTACATTTTTATCTAACTTATCATCTGTCAAATCGTAATCGTGTTCGATACAAGAGGAAAAGAAAAGAATAAAAAAACTAAGGGCCAGTTGAACAAATAGAATTTTCTTTTTCATACGTACATAAATTGTTTTCTATCAATATTTCGCACTTCTACCTAATCTATTGACAAAGAATTAATAACGAGAAGTGCGGATTTATTAACTCTTTGCGTACAAACAAAAATATTTTCCTGTTTTCATCAACAGGCTTCGCGGAGCGGATTTCTGCGTATATTACTGTCAATTGTCCAGTGATGATTTACATTTATCGAAATCTGGGTGCAAAATTACTTACAAAATGATACCAATTCAAGGGAAATAAGGTCAAATATAGAGATTTGTTTTAAAAATAAAATCATTTTTAGTATACCGAAATAACCAATATATCCAATAATGAAAAAAACAGCCTGTTGCAAAAGAAAGAAAATACACTATTTGTTTTTCGAAAGGATTTATGACATAAATATTCATTTCATGCACAAGATTTTAATGACTCAGGGACTTATTACCTCATTAAAAAGAATAAGGATGTAGATAAATGAGATATGAATTTTCAGAAGCGAATATTATAGCATTGACGTGCTGAAATTACAAAATCCGACACAACAACAAAAAAAACACAAAAAGTACAATTAGTAGAAAACAATCATTATCTTTGTAACGTACCAACCGAAAAACAATTTAAAATGTAACAAAATGGGAAATAGCGCCACCCAACTGATTCCACCCTATACGCCCTATCTGCCCTCGTATTATTCAGGCATCATGGGCAAACTGAGAGTCACGCTGCTCAACCTGGACATGCAGCAACCGACGCTGAACGTCTACCTGCGGATGCGCATCACCTCCTTCATGGTAGAAAAATATTCGGTAAAGATCACCTGGACGGCTACCAAAGCGAT
>JAITQA010000107.1 GCA_031289145.1 Dysgonamonadaceae bacterium
TTTTAGTTTACTTAACACTACTTATTAATTCCATAAATCCTCAATGGGGTGATCTTTGGAATAAAATAAGTAAAATGATATATTGAAGTTTCATAGCACCTCAAAAAAAGTTTTAGCCAATAAAATTGTGTAAACCAATATGTCAAAGAACGCTTATTTGTTCAATGTTTCTTTTATTCCTTATTCAACGCCTTCGTCGGATTGATACTTGCCGACTGATAGCTCCTGACACTAACAGTTAACAGCGTAATAATCAAAATGATGACTCCGCCCAGCAAAAACACCCACCAGTGAATTGTTGTTTTGTAAGCGAAATTCTCCAACCATTTAGAGGTCGCATAATAGGCGATTGGAACGGCGATGAGAAAGGCAATGCCCAACTGAATCAAGATGGAACGGTTCAGCATCAGCATGACTTCTGAGATTGTAGAGCCGTTTACTTTCCGGATGGCGATTTCTTTCGCCTTGTATTTGGTGTTGAACAGGATTAAGCCGTAAACACCCATCACCGCAATAATGACAATGATAAACCCAAATATACCAATCAATTTCGCCATGTTGCTTTCCTTTTGGTACAACTTGTCCATATCTTCATCGAGGAAGTGCACCTTGAATGGTTCTTTGCTGAATTTTGTCCAGGTTTGTTCGATGTGCTGAATGGTGTTGGGTATTTCATTACCGGTAAATTTGACTAAGAAATACTGAAACTGTCGCCATTGGGCAAGTACGCCAAACGCCATTGGCACAATGGAATCGTGAAGCGATTGGAAGTTAATATCTTTCGCAATGGCTTGTATGCGTCCGGGACCAAAAGCGGGAAAATCTTTGCCTACGAGTGTTTCGTCAAATTCGTATTTTTTCAAAAATGCTTCATTGACAACAATTTGAGATACAATAGAATCCATGTTTCCCGGTTTGCGTCCGGCAACGATGTTTATATCGAAGAAATCAAAGAAACGGTCGTCCACCGACCAGACAAACAGATTGATTTGTTTTCCTTCAAATTGGCGTCCCCAACTCATTCCTACCCGTCCGGGCAAGGCGCGCGTAATGCAATAATCGCTGATTCGCGGGTCGCGTTGCAGTTCTTGCCCAAAAGATTGGGCGCTTTCTCCCAGTCCGGAAAGCGGCAGATATACAATATTTTCTTTCGGAATACCCCAATCATAATTCATCATGTAATCGTTTTGCCGTTTGATGAAGATAGAAATACATATCAGCACAATGGCTGTCGCAAATTGAATGACAATCAACACATTCCGCAGTTTAACACCTTTAATCCCCAAGGCAAACGAACCTTTCAACGCTTCCGATTCATCGAACGAAGTACTGTATCGCATCGTGTAAAGTCCGATGGCAAAAGCCAGCAACAGGATGACTGCCGATGCTATTGCAAAGAGTCCTGCATGAGACCACAGGGAAAGGTCGATGGTCGGAAACAAATCCTGTGCAAAAACGCTGCCTTTCAACAAATAGATGCCGGTAAAGGCAATCGCCAAAGCCAATACAGTAAACAGCACGCTTTCCATGGCGATAGTGAACCGCAGTGT
Organism: Dysgonamonadaceae bacterium; assembly: GCA_031289145.1. Taxonomy (GTDB): domain Bacteria; phylum Bacteroidota; class Bacteroidia; order Bacteroidales; family Azobacteroidaceae; genus Azobacteroides. The sequence goes on from JAITQA010000107.1 coordinate 1,551, forward strand.
CATTTTATTGATTCCTAATATTTTACGGATATTAATCCCCCGAACGCGCGAAGGCGCCATAGCAAACGAAAGGTTGACAAAATTGACAAAGGCAATCAACAACGTAAGTATTCCTATCGCTAAAAGTGAAATTGTGGTATTGATGCGTTTGCCGCTATTGCCGGGATTATTCAAATACAAATCATTTAAGGAAGAAAATCGCATTTGGTAAACCACCTCTGGATGTTCTTCGAGATATTTAGCATATTCTTCGCCAAGTATTTCTTTCGTATTGAGTTTTTCTCTTGCCCCAGCAAGGTTGTTGGGACTAATCCGGAAATAAGCCTGAAAACTCCATTCCTCTTCTTCGTATTCACGCAAATAGGTATAAACGCCATTGCTGAGCGAAGCATTTTCCGGAAAGTCGCGGTAAACCGCCTGAATAGTCAATTGACTGTTTCCGTAATGATAACGAATGCTTTTTCCTACCGGATTTTCATTGCCGAATAAGCGTTGAGCCGTTTTTTCAGAAATCATAGCTGATCCGGAAGCTGAGAAAATACCGGTCGTATCGCCCGAAAGTATTTCCGGAGAAAAAACGCTCCAAAAACCCTGCGTAGTGCGTATCTGTCTAATCGAATGTGTTTCCGGTGAATTACTTCCCTCTTTATCTACATCAAAACTCTCTTCTCCCCAATTGGATAGCATACAATACACTTCCACTTCCGGCAAGCGGTCACTGATTTGGGCGGGAATTTGAAAATTTACATTCGTAGTGATTCCGACTCCCTTTCCATCGTCTTGAAAAATATTGAACTGCACGATTTTATCGGCATCAGTATATCCGCGATCGAACGTGAAATCGTAATATACCTGCATCAATACGACAAAAAAGACGATTAATGCGACCGAAAGTCCCAGTATATTGATAACGGATGAAGCCGTAAAACGCTTCAGAACAAATAGAAAATTTTGTAAACTGTTCATAACCATTATATTTAAAATTATTTTTTATGTTTCATACAAAAACAAAAAGCGTGCAAACTCTTTTGTATTGGTTTACACGCTTTTGTTTATTGATATAAAGTCAAATAATCAAAAGAAAATAATCTTGTCTTTTTGCATAATGAGAAATTTTGTATCTTCTGTGGCATAAAAGGAAGTTATTTGTTCTATAAATCTTTTGAGAAGTGCAAATAATTCACTGTCTTTGGTAATGATAATTCTTAATTCATTTTTGGCAATAGCAATAATTTCCTTATCTGATGTTAAGGCTCCTTTAGGATGATCAATAACATGAGTTGCATCAAATCCTCTTCTTTTCAAAAATTCAGCTAAAGAAGGAGGTAATTGAGTATCTACAAGGAAACGTAATTCCATTTTTTATACCAACTCACTAATAGTTATCATTCCTTTATTGTTTGTTACAAACGAAGCGTACAATAAACAGGCAGAAATATCATCACGTTCAATGTATGAATAATCAGCTAAGATTTCATCAAAAGTCATACCGGAAGCAATAAGTTCCAACATTTGTGCTACAGTAAAACGCATCCTGCGAATAACCGGTTTCCCATTACAAATACCGGTATCTATTGTAATACGATTTAATAATTGATTATCCATTTTGCAAATAATTTATGATTTTACAAAAGTACTTCTTTTTACGCAAAGAGACAATAATTTCTACTAAAAATCGTGTAAACCAATATATCAAAGAACGCTTATTTGTTTTTCGCCTATTTAAAAATCAACTCCTGTGCATCGCCGTAATTGTCATAACTCGAAGTAATCACTTTTTCTCCCGGTTCCAAACCGCTCAGCACTTCGTAGTACGTTGGGTTTTGACGTCCGATGCGTATTTGTCGGCGAACGGCTTTTTTCTCATCGGGCGTGACCACAAATAGCCATTGCCCGCCGGTATTCTGATAGAAAGCGCCGCGCGGAATCAATACGGCTTCCACCGGTTGCCCCAATTGCAGGTTGATGTAATAGGTTTGTCCGGCTCGGATGTTGTCGGGACGTCCTCCGGAGAATATGAAATCGGTTTTGAATTGTTTGTCGCGCACTTCGGGATATACCTTGCGGACAAGCAAATCGTAGGTTTTGTCCTGACGTTCGAAAGTAGCCGCCAGACCGTTTTTCACACGGTCGATGTAATGTTCGTCAATCAGGGCTTCAATCTTGTAGTCCGACAATACGCTGATTTGTCCGATGCGTGCACCGCTCGCAACCGATTGACCGATTTCAACATCCAACAATCCCAATTGCCCGTCCACCGGAGATTTAACATCCAAATTATCAACCCGCTGACGAACCAAAACCAAATTCCGGCGAATATTATTCAAACTTTCTTCCATCTGTTCCACCTGAATGCCGCGGAAAATAGAATCTTGTTTTTGGCGTTCAATCACCAATTCGCTTCCTTTTATCGCAAATTCGTAATCTTCTTTCGCTTGTAAATATTCTTCTTTGGAGGTCAGTTTTTCTTCGTAGAGTTTTTTGTATTGCTCGTATTTGCGTTTCTTGCGTTCGATATCCAAATCCAATTGCAGTTTTTCCTTGCGAAGATTCAGGCGTTCTTGCTCCATCGTTACTTGTGTATTGCGCAAGAAATTCTGTTTTTCAGCCAATTGCGCTTCACTGTCGAGGATGTTCAAACTCAACATCGGATTGGTCAGGCGGATAATCACTTCGCCACGACTAACCATTGCGCCTTCTTCCACCACTTTTTCTGCCACCATCCCGCCTTCAATCGCGCTCAATTGAACGGTATTAATCGGTTGCACCTGTCCGTTTACCCGGATGTAATCGTTGAACTCGCCCTTCGTAGCGGCTTGCATCATTACTTTGTTGCGTTCCACGTTGAATTTGGAACTGTGATTGCCGAAAATCAGCCAACCAAACGCTGCCAGTAAAACAACTCCGACAATGATATACGGAATGTGTTTCTTTTGGATTCCTTTTTTCTTCTCTAAAATAATATCCATAATATTTCAATTTTTAATAATTCCTAATTCTTAATTCTTAATTTCCCCTATAGTATTCCAACAATCTGTATTTCAATTGATATTTCAAATTTGTATAAAGTTCTTCCACACGGGAATTTAGTAAGCGATTGGAACTGGTTGTCAGTTCGATAGCGCTAATCAAACCTTCTTCATATTTCCGAAGATTCGCTTGATGAGCAGTTTGCATCGCTTCCGTCCTTTTTTGTGCAAAACGGAATTCGTCCGACAAACCATTGACGTCTGCTACGATTTGTTCGATTTCGCTATAAGCCTGACGCAAGGTTTCTTCGTGTTCGCTTCGGGCAATCACCAAGCGTTGCCGGCTTCGCTTCATTTCCGAAGAACGGGAAAAGCGGTCGAACAAGGGAACGGACAACGAAAGATTGACGTAAGTTCCTTCCTTGGTTTTCAATTGTTCGCTGAACGACATGTACGCACTACCGTCCATCATACGGGAAAAACCCGTAGAAAAACCGGCGCCCAACGATAAAGTCGGGAATAAACGCCCCTTGGCAATTTTGTACTCCATTTCGGTTGCCGACAAAGATTTTCCGGCTGCCTGTATTTTAGGCAAACTACTCAGCGCCTGCTGATAAACGGCAAATGCACTTTCCTGCGTTTTACCAACCGGAAGCAAATCGGTGTATCCGGCAATTTGCAAATCTTCTTCCGGAGGCATATTCATTTTTGTTTTCAACTTGATAATTTCCAGATTGTAAAGATTGATTTGCTTGGTCAATACAAACCGGTCTTCGGCTTCTTTCGCTTGTATCTCATTCAGGTCGGGAATGGATTTTAAACCCAATTCTTCCATCCGTTGAAATTTTTTCAGGTTATTGGAACTTTCGCCCAATTGTTGTTGGGCTAATTCTGCCGTTCCTTTGTAATAAAGTACATTGAAAAAAATTTCCATCACATCGAAAGCCATTTTGTCCTTGATGTTCTGAAGTTCTTCTTTCCCTTTCAGCCGGTTGATTTTCGACAGTTTCGTACGATAAACCTGCGACAAACCATCGAACAAAACCAAGGAAGAATATATTTCGTAAGCATTACTGAATGTGTTATTCGAAATATAATTGTTTGTTTCCGGGTCAACACCACGTCCGAAATTCATGTAAATACTTGTTCCGGCGCTTACAGAAGGCAGAAAACCGCCAATGGCTTCCCGTTGGTCAATCTTATAAATTTCGTTTTGCGCTTCCTGTTTTACGCTTTGCAGATTGTGCAGGAAAGCATATTGAATACACTCCGCTAAAGTCAGGGATTTTTCCTGCGCCAATGCTATTTGTGAAAACAGCAGTAAAAATATTATCCAATTTGTCTTCATTTTTTCAATTATTTTTTTTGTAACTTTATTCAATAGCGACTAATTTCGTGCCAAAAATGCAAATTATTAATACACATCGGATTAACAAAATACACAAAATTAAAATTGTAAAATATATTTACACCTGTTGTCAAAAAAATTTACAGGGAAAGCAATTAATTGTTTACTTTTTTCAGAATTTCTTCATAGTCTTCCATCCCAACCAAGCGTTTTTCCGGCAATTGGTAATTAGGAGAAAAAATACTGCACTTTTGGTCATTATCCACATATTCCAATTTACTGAGCGTCGAGATGGAATAAATGACATCTTCGATGCTATATGGGCGGGAAGTATCAATGACAATATCCGGATTTTCCGCTTTGTATTTTTCCGAGCGCCAGAGTATAAACGGAATCCGGCATTGACAGGGATAAACATTGGACATAAGATGTCCGCTGACGGCGCGGGTATCAAAAACCTCTTCACCATGGTCGGAGAAAAATAAGATATAAGCAGATTCGTCTGTTTTTTCCAATTCTTTCAGGATGGAGTCGAATACGAAGTCTCCATACAGGATGGAATTATCGTATTCATCAATAGTCTGTTTCATTTTGTCATTACGGAAGCCCAAATCGGCCAAATCATGGGATTGTTTATGATTGAAATGCTCAAAAGGCTTGGTGTATCGTGAATGATAGGTATGATGGTTCCCCATCAGATGGATGAAGATGGTCTTGTTTTTCCCCGATTCATTGTTTTCAAGAATTTTTTTCAAATCATTGAGTACTATATCATCCGGTTTTTTGGAAAGGCTAACGTCGAAAATCTGATGAACTCCCTGTGCTATAACACCATAACTTGCTCCCCATTTGTCAAGGATTGGATTGTTGGCTATCCAATAGGTTTCGAATCCTGCCGCATTGAATAATTCTACAACAGATGCTTTTTCCTTGTAATATTCCGGATGTTTGTGGTTCGCAAATGTAAGTGTCTTTTGCATGACGCCGTAAGTATGGGTGTCAGGCGTAATGACGTCCGTGAAAATATCTAATTCTTCTCTGCGATTCTCCATCCGGGGCGTCGTTTCGCGGAAATATCCATAAATTCCCATGTGACAGGTTGTTGTTGATTCACCAAGGAGAATAATAAAAGTATGTTGGGTAGCATCAGGGAGCATGCAATGGACTTCTGTTGTCAATTGCATGCGGAGTTCTTTCTCTTTTTCAAAAACATAAAATTCTCTGCGGAAGAGCAGATAACTTTTGTAAAACTCCAGTGTCGGGACAGCTTGGCTAAGGTATTGCAGTGATATATCGGTCAGGATGATGAGTATTGAAAAAATGAAGACAAGCGGAAATTTTCCAACCGGAATCGCTTGTCGTGAATTTGCTTTCAAGATGAAGCAGAGGCCAAGACCGATATAGGTAAATCCCGTTAAAAAAAACGGCCATGTGATGAATTGTTGCACATATTCGGTAGATTCCGCTATGTTGGAATTGAATATGACCCAAAACATATCTCTTTTCATGTACAAATTGGACAGGTAGAGATAGCTCCAGACAACGAGGTTGGGCACTAAGGAAAACAGGAAAAAGAGACTTAAATAGATTTTTTCCCCTCTTTTTTTCAAAAATAAATCAAGACATGAAAAGGCCAGTCCGGAAATTGTGCATATAATCCACGACATACACTTGTCTTTCAGGCTTATATCTCCTGCCCAGAAATAAAATAGCGGGTTGAAAAACAAAACGAAGAAAATCAGGTAGAAAGCCCATTTTCTCTCTTTCATCAGTTCTGCTGTAATCCTCATCTTTGCATTTGCTTATTTTGTTGCAAAAGTAATACAAAGATGAGAAATTAAGGTATGATTTGCCGCTTTTTTTGTAATTTTGCCCCATGTTTAAAATGGATACATTGCGTTTCTGGTTTCGGAATGCCCGCACAACAGCATTGCCCCAGAGTATATTACCGGCAGTATTGGCGCTTTGCATGGCTTCCGGGGAAACCGGTTTTTCGATTTATTTAGGATTGTCGGCGCTGTTGGGCGTTGTAGCAGGTCACTTGGGGATGAACTTGTTTGACGATTATTTCGATTACAAAGTAAAAGGTTCGGAATTTAGGGACAAGATGGCGCGGAAAGGGTTTCGCGCCCGTATTGCCAAGTGCGCTTATATTACCTCCGGGGAAACGGGTTTGAAGCAGTTGTTGATTGCTTGTCTGGTTTTTTGTGCAGTAGCCGTGACATTGGGAATTGCCATTTGGTGGTATAGGGGAAATGCGATTGTCTATTTGGCATTGTTTACTGCGGTTTTAGGGATTTCCTATTCCGGGGCGCCGTTGCGCTTGTCTTATCGTGGATTGGGTGAAATATTGATTGGCCTTATGTTTGGACCTTTGTTGATGGTTGGGGTTTTTTATGCGGCATGCGGCGTTTTTGACTGGCCGGTTGTATTTGTTTCCGTTCCGGTAGGCTTGTTGGTAGCCAATATCGTTTATACACATTCGATTATGGATTTTGAACCGGATAAAGAAGTGGGAAAAATGACTTTTGCCGTATTGCTGAAAGATAAAAATCGGATGTTGGCGTGCTTGTTGTTACTTTTGCTGATGGCTTTCGGCAGTATCGTCGGCGGTGTAATAGTTGGCTATTTATCAGCATATTACCTGCTGACCTTATTGACGCTTCCGATGGCTGTTTCTTTGTTTTACCTGATGGTTGAATTTGTTCGCAGGCCCGAAAAGCAATTTCTTCCCCGATGGTGGATGGGGCCGATGAATAACTGGCAAAATATCCGGGCTGCGGGTTTGGATTGGTTTATGATTCGGTGGTTTTCTGCGCGTAATCTTTTGTCTTTCTTTTGTTTAATTATAATTGTCGTTAATATTATCCTATTGTTATGGTAAAATCGTTGTTGTATCTGCCCTGGTGGTTTTTCAAGGCAAAATTTCTGGGGATAAAAAGGCCGCTGCAATCGGTTCTGTTTATTTCGGACAAGTGCAATCTGGCTTGCAAACATTGTACGGTTTATCAGTTGACGAATCCGAATATCAAATCGTATGAACAAATCAAGAAGGAATTGAATTATTCATACCGTTTAGGTTCGCGGTTTGTGGATTTTGAAGGCGGAGAACCCACTTTGTGGCAAGATGGAAGCAAGGATTTGAACAGCCTGATTCGCTTGGCCAAACAAATTGGTTTTTATTCGACGACCATCACCACCAATGCCCAAAAACCGTTTACCGGTTCTGAAGCCGATTCGATTTGGGTCAGTCTGGACGGTTTGGGCGAATATCACGATGCTATTCGCGGCAAAGGCGCTTTCGACCGTTTGGTAAAAAATATAGCCTCAGCCGGGCATCCCCGTCTGAGTGTAAACATGGTGGTGAACAAGCTTAATTATCCGTCGGTAGCCGAAACCATCGAATTTGCCCAAAATAATCCGCATATCCGTTCAATTTCGCTGAATTTCCATACGCCTTACGCCGGAACAGAGGATTTATTCCTTGATTGGGACAAACGTTCGGAAGTTATAGATTTGATTATCCGCAAGAAAGAAGCCGGTTATCCGATTATGAATTCCGTATCCGGATTGAAATTGATGAAGCACAATCGGTTCAAAAAACACTGTTGGGTAGCTGATTTCATTTTGTCGGACGGCACTTATCTGACGGAATGTGCAGGAAAAACGGCAGGCGTCTGCGAACAATGCGGTTTTTCGATGGCCGGAGAAATGTATTCGGTTTTCAACCTGAAACCGGATACGGTGCTGGCCGGGCTGCGGCTGAGGATGTGATATAAGATGTATTGTTATATTTACATCAAACGCAGATGCAGAAAAGCGTAAATAGAGTCGCTTTATTTTTATACGTTCTGCACAAACAATGAAATATTGCATTTTTTAACAGGAAAATATGTTTTCTTTTAGCTACCTTTGCATGGACAATAAATATCAATATCATGAAAAAATACATTACAGGAACAGTATTGTTGCTATCTATTATTTTTTTTGCATGTAACAGTTCGTCTTATGAAAAAACAATCGATGGGATTGTGGTTCATCTAAAGCAAACATCGCCGCTTACAAGCAAACATGTCCGCCTGCAAGTAATTACAGACGATATTATCCGGGTCACGGCAACACCGGATACCCGCTTCCCTTCCAAGAAAAGTTTGATAACCGTTTTTAATGAAACGCAAACAAGCGGTTGGAATGTCACAGAAGAAGACAGTTGCGTTGTCTTGCAAACAGCAAGGCTCAAGGCGACTATTTCTCTTGCTACCGGAGCAATTTCTTTCAGCGATTCGGAAGGCAAACTTTTACTGGCGGAAAACAGCGGCGGCGGCAAATCATTCGAAGCCATTGAAGCGGAAGGGAAAAAAGCCTATTCCCTGCGCCAGCTATTTGAATCTCCCGATGAAGAAGCCTTTTACGGCTTGGGACAGCATCAGTCCGATGCGTTTAATTACAAAGGGGAAAACGAAAGTTTATACCAATACAACACGAAAGTTTCCATACCGTTTATTGTTTCCACCCAAAATTACGGCATATTGTGGGATAATTATTCGCTGACGAAATTCGGCGACCCTCGCGATTACACCCAATTAGACTTGTTTCGCCTGTATGATAAAAACGGCAATCCGGGCGGCCTTTCGGCTACCTATATGGATGTAGCGAATCCGAATACGATTTTTAGTGAAAGAATCGAACAGACCATTGATTATGAAAACTTGGAAACCATAAAGAATTTTCCGCAAGATTTTCCTTTTTACAATACAAAAATTGTTTGGGAGGGCGCGATAGAACCCGAAAAAAGCGGACTATACCATTTTAACCTCTATTATGCAGGCTATACCAAAGTGTATATCGATGATGAATTGGTCGTTCCGGAGCGATGGCGCACCGCATGGAATCCCAACACATATAAGTTTGCAGTCGACTTGGAATCCGGCAAAAAGCATACACTCAAAATAGAATGGAAGCCCGATGGGGGTGTTTCCTATATTGGATTGAAAGCGCTCAGTCCGCAACCGGAAGCAGAACAAAACCAATTATCGTTCTGGTCTGAAATGGGCGACCAAATCGACTATTACTTCATACATGGAGAATCAATGGATGAAGTCATCAAAGGCTACCGCGTGATTACCGGAAAATCGCCTGTCATGCCGAAATGGGCGATGGGATTCTGGCAAAGCCGCGAACGTTATAAAACGCAGGACGAATTATTAAGCGCTTTGAACGAATACCGCTCAAGAAATATTCCGATAGACAATATCGTGCAGGATTGGTCGTATTGGCCGGAAGATGCATGGGGAAGCCATGATTTTGATACGGAACGTTTTCCCGACCCTAAAGGAATGGTTGACAGTGTGCATGCGCTGAATGCCCGTATCATGATTTCAGTTTGGCCGAAATTCTATCATACAACCGAGAATTACAAAGCATTTGACGAAAAAGGGTGGATGTATAACCGAGCCGTAAAAGACAGTATCCGCGACTGGATTGGCAAAGGATACATCGGTGGTTTTTACGATGCGTACAGCGAAGGCGCCCGTAAACTATTCTGGCGGCAAATGAGCGAAAATCTCTATTCCAAAGGCATTGACGCCTGGTGGATGGATGCTTCCGAACCTGATATTCTTTCCAACGCAAGTATGCAGTACAGGAAAGCGCTGACTACACCCACGGTTTTGGGTTCATCTACGGAGTATTTCAATACGTATGCATTGGTCAATGCGCAGGCAATTTACGAAGGGCAACGTACCGAGAATCCGAACGAGCGGGTATTTCTGCTCACCCGTTCCGGATTTGCCGGTTTGCAACGCTATTCCACGGCGACATGGAGCGGTGACATCGGTACGCGCTGGGAGGATATGAAAGCTCAGATTTCCGCCGGATTGAATTTTGCCTTGTCCGGTATTCCTTATTGGACGATGGACATCGGCGGTTTTTGTGTGGAAAAACGGTATGAACACGCCGCAGAAGGTTCGGAAGATAGGGCCGAATGGCGGGAATTGAATACCCGTTGGTTCCAGTTCGGCGCGTTTTGTCCTTTGTTTCGCAGTCACGGGCAATATCCTTATCGTGAAATATACAACTTGTCTCCTGCAAATCATCCGGCTTACAAAAGCATGGTTTATTATACAAATCTCCGCTACCGACTGATGCCGTATATTTACGCACTTGCAGGAATGACTTATTTCAAGGATTACACCATTATGCGTGCTTTGGTCATGGATTTCGGATACGATTCCCGGACACACAACATCGGCGACCAATACATGTTCGGGCCGAATATCATGGTTAATCCCGTTTATGCATACAAAGCGACATCACGCAAAGTCTATTTTCCGGAAGAAACGGCTTGGTTCGATTTCGAAACCGGAGCATATATCACCGGCGGACAAACCCTAGAAATTGCCGCTCCCTACGAACGGATTCCGCTTTTTGTTCGCGAAGGAAGCATATTGCCCATGGGTAAAATCATTCAAAGTACAAAAGAAAATCAAAATGACCTTATCCTGTATGTCTATGAGGGAAAAGACGGTGAGTTTGTTTTGTACGAAGATGAAGGAACGAATTACAATTATGAAAAAGGCGAATATACTACGATTGTCATCACTTACAATGAAAATGCAAAGACCTTGACCATTGGTCGGAGGCAGGGAGAATATTCCGGAATGCCGCTAACGCGAAAATTTGAGATAAGATGGACAAGCAAAGAAAGCAGAAAAAATGCAGTACAAACAGTCGAATATAACGGCAGTCCGCTTGTTATAAATCGCTCATTGGCACATGAGTGATTTTGCCGTCCTTGCTTCAGCCTTCGGCTTCGCAAGGACGGTAAAATATAATTTACATAACGCTCAGAATTGTATGTAAGCCACCTGTGATTGCAGATATTCCATCAGACCGTGTTTGCCGTCTGCACCGCCGACGCCCGACTTGCGCCATCCGGCGTGGAAACCTTGCATACCTTCAAAATGTTCGCGGTTTACATAAGTTTCACCGAATTTCAGGTCTTTGATTGCCTGCAGGGTCGTGTTGATATTTTTGGTGAAAACGGAGGAGGTGAGGCCGTATTCGCAATCGTTGGCCAAAGCGATGGCTTCTTCGTATTCCGTGAACGGCAGTATCGGGATAACCGGACCGAAGACTTCTTTCTGCACAATTTCCATGTCTTGCCGACAGTTGACCAAAACGGTGGGTTCATAGAAATAGCCGGTAGCCGTATCGGCTTTTTTGCCACCTGTGAGGACTTCTGCGCCGGCTGCTTTGGCGCGGATAACCATAGCATCAATTTTCTCCTGTTGTGCGCGGTCGATTTGTGAACTCATGGCCGGAGCCGGGTCGGCAAACGGGTCGCCATATTTCACGTCTTTCATCGCTTTGACAAATTTATCCATGAACTTGTCGTAAATATTCTTATGTACGTATGCTCTTTCTGCACAGTTACATACCTGCCCGCTAAAAATTACCCTTGAATCGACGACGCCTTTCACGGCAATGTCCAAATCCGCGTCTTCAAATACGATGGCAGGCGCTTTTCCTCCCAGTTCCAAGGAAACTTTGGTAACATTGTCGGCTGAGGCCCTGATAATTTCCTGTCCGGCCTCTACGCTACCCGTCAGTGTAACCATATCGGTTATAGGGCTGGTAACCAATGTGTTTCCCATGGTTTTCCCACTTCCGGAAACAAAATTCAGAACGCCTTTCGGCAAATCCAAGGTAGCCACTAATTTAGCAAATTCGAAAGTTGTGTTCGGCGTTAGACTGCTGGGTTTCAGGACGATGGTACATCCGGTGAGCAATGCGGGCGCTACTTTGCGGGCCATTACAAAGAACGGGAAATTCCATGGACAGATTCCCACTACTACGCCTATCGGTTTGCGGAAAAGGAAAATATTTTCATTAAAGCGGTCACTTTGAATGATTTCACCTTCATAAATCCGCGCCCATCCGGCATAATATTCGAAATAATCTGCCGTAAAATCTATTTCCACCTGTGCTAAAGGCAGAATCTTGGCTTGTTCAGCTGCCAATATCCGTGCCAGTTCTATCCTGTTGGCGCGAATCAAGGCGGCCATTTGTCTTAAATAGCCGGCGCGTTCGGGAGCTGATTTGGCAGCCCAGGCCGTCTGCGCTTTTTGTGCAGCTTCCAAAGACTCGTAAGCGTCTGCATCGTTCCCTTTTGGTACGCGGGAAATAATTTCACCGGTATAAGGGTTTTCTACTTCAATCCAATCCGAAGAGTGGGAGTTCACTAAAGAACCATTGATAAATTGTTGGTAAGTTTTCATGATACCTTTTTATTTTGTGTTTGACATAAATATTATTTCATTCTTATTTATCGGACATGCAAAGGTATAAAATTTTCGTAAATCTCATAACATCCGTAAAAAAAAAGCCGTTCGGTAAAGAACGGCTTTTTTTGATTGTACGGAACCAAAGCATATTATACCCTTTTCTCTTTGATTCTGGCTTTTTTACCGGTAAGCTTGCGCAAATAGTACAATTTAGCGCGGCGAACCTTGCCGACTTTGTTAAGAACGATGCTGTCGATGAACGGAGAATTCAAAGGGAAAATACGTTCTACACCGATATTTTCCGACATTTTCCGGACAGTGAAACGTTTCAGGTCTCCATGGCCTGCAATTTTGATTACCACGCCACGGTACTGCTGGATACGCTCTTTGTTTCCCTCTTTGATGCGATAGGCTACCGTCACGGTATCTCCGCTTTTGAATCGAGGAAATTCCTGTTCTTTAGGGTTCGCAAAAGCTTGTTCTGCTACTTTAATTAAGTCCATTTTTTAGCTTTTAATAGTTTAAATAACCAAACGCAACATTCACGGGCCACACTTTATCCCATCAGCGGTTACGTAAAGCGGGTGCAAAGATAATACTTTTTTTCGGAATTACAATTTTTTTCAAGAGCGTTATTCAAGATTTTTTCGTATATTTGCATGATAATAATTTAAATAGGAGGTTGCATCATGAAAAATTTGCCCATAGGAATACAGTCGTTTGAAGACCTGCGCAAGAACGATTACATGTATATAGACAAAACTCAGGATATTCACCGCTTGATTGCAACAGGTAAGATTTATTTCCTGTCCCGTCCGCGGCGATTCGGAAAATCATTGCTGGTAAGTACGCTGGATACACTGTTTAGAGCACAAAAAGAATTGTTCGAAGGATTGTATATCTACGACAAATGGGATTGGTCACAGCGATATCCGGTTATCCGATTGGATTTTAGCGGGCTTGCGTACAGTAATAGCGATGAATTGACTGTATCGTTGAATCTTTTTATGGAAAAAACGGCAGAAAATTATCAATTCTCTTTGTCTTCCGCTCCATTATCCAATAGATTTAGCTATCTGATAGAAAGTTTGCATAAAGCCACCGGACAAAAAGTAGTGGTTTTGATTGATGAATACGACAAACCCATTACCGACCACTTGTCAAATCCGGCGACAATGAAAGCGAATCAAAAAATCCTTCACGATTTCTATCAGGTACTGAAAGCAGCTGACGATCATATCCGTTTCGTGTTCATGACAGGTGTGTCTAAATTCTCCGGGCTTTCGATCTTTTCGGCTTTGAATAGCTTGAATGATATAACTTTGGATAAAAAATATGCATCTATATGCGGCTACACGCAAGAGGAACTGGAATACAATTTCAGCGAATATATAGATGATGTTGCGCAATATCTTCCCATGAACAGGGAAGAATTACTGGAGTTAATCCGTGCAAGATACAAGGGTTATTCGTGGGATGGCAAAACGGCTGTATATAACCCGTTTTCAAGCTTGCTGTTTTTTGATAATCGGGAATTTGCCAACTATTGGTTTCGTACAGGTACGCCCACTTTCCTGATTAATATGCTGAAAAGCCGCAATCAGATTGCACCGGTCATGCAGCCGATTGTTGCCGGAGCAAACACTTTCGATAGCTATGACCCTGCCAACATTGACGAAATTCCGCTGCTGTTTCAAACCGGCTACCTGACAGTCAAACAGCGAACCCTTATCGGTGGCGTGCCGGAATATACGCTGGACTTTCCCAATCTGGAAGTCAGGGATGCTTTTTTGAACTATCTGCTGAGCGCTTACGCCGACTATTCCGTAGGACAAGTACAACCGTTGGTACACGTTTTGCAGCGGCAAGTACGCAACAAAGATGCTGCCGGTTTCGAACAGAATCTGCGTATCCTCTTTGCCCACATACCCTACGAAATACATGTGAAAAGCGAAGCTTATTACCATTCAATGTTTCTGTTGTTGATGAAAATGCTCGGTTTCGATATTCAAGGACAAATCCAGACAAATATCGGACGCATCGACGCCGTTTGGCATCAGCCCGAATTGACCGTAGTCGCCGAAATCAAATACGGCGCTGGCAAAGATACAAACACGCTCTTGGACGAGGCCATGACCCAAATCCGCGACCGTCGGCATTACGAAAAATACCTTGATGGGGAAGTGCTGCTCTTAGCCGTGGCTTTTACCGGAAAAGAAGTGAAATGCGGGATGGAAGAAGTGGGGGAATTAAAAACTAAGAACTAAAAATTAAAAATGAATATGGCGAGTGTTTTAGGAAAAAATATTTTATTCCTTTGGTTTTGTTTTTTGTATGTTGTGTCGAATGCACAAGTGAATGAAATGCTTATTGATGTTCGTAAGCCTTTCGCAGAGATACAACCTACCATGTACGGATTATTTTTCGAAGACATCAATTATGGTGCGGATGGAGGCTTATATGCCGAATTGATTAAAAACCGTTCATTTGAGTTTCCACAACACCTGATGGCCTGGAAAACTTTTGGAAAAGTAGCACTGAAAAACGATGGCCCGTTTGAGAGAAATCCACACTATGTACGCCTCTCAAACCCCGGACATGCGCATAAACATACAGGCATAGAAAACGAAGGCTATTTCGGTATAGGGATAAAAAAAGATGAAGATTATCGATTCTCTGTCTGGGCGCGTTTGCCCGAAGGGGAAGCGCATTCTAAAATACGGATAGAACTCGTTAATCCACGCAGTGTAACCGAAACTCACGCTTTAGCCTCAAGCGAAATCATCATTGACGCCAAAGAATGGAAAAAATATACAGTCGTCTTAAAACCTGTGGTAAATGAAGAAAAATCAATACTGAGAATCTTCCTTACCTCTCCTGTGCCGGTCGATTTGGAACATGTATCCCTGTTCCCCGTGAAAACATGGAAGGAACGCGAAAACGGACTTCGAAACGATTTGGCTCAAGCCTTAGCCGACATTCATCCTGGTGTGTTTCGTTTTCCGGGCGGTTGTATTGTCGAAGGAACAGACTTGGAAACACGCTATGACTGGAAAAAAACAATAGGCCCGGTAGAAAACCGTCCATTGAACGAAAATCGTTGGCACTATACCTTTCCGCATCGTTTCTATCCCGATTATTATCAAAGCCTTGGTCTGGGTTTCTACGAATTTTTTTTACTGTCGGAAGATATAGGCGCTGCGCCTTTGCCGGTTTTGAGTTGCGGTTTGGCTTGTCAATTTCAGAATGATAAAAAAGAAGCGCACGTGGATGTGGCGCATTTAGGTCCCTATATTCAGGATGCTTTAGACCTGATTGCTTTTGCAAATGGCGATGTAAACTCGGAATGGGGTAAAAAACGCGCCGAGATGGGACATCCGGCACCTTTCAACCTTAAATTTATTGCAATCGGCAATGAACAATGGGGGCCGGAGTATCCGGAACATCTTGAACCGTTTGTCAAGGCAATTCGTAAAGTTTATCCGAATATTCAGATAATCGGCAGTTCCGGTCCGAATTCCGAAGGCGACCAATTCGACTATCTTTGGCCGGAAATGAAACGGCTGAAAGTCGATTTGGTAGATGAACATTTTTACCGCCCGGAAACCTGGTTCCTCAGTCAGGGTACGCGCTACGATAATTATGACCGCAAAGGTCCGAAAGTCTTTGCCGGAGAATATGCCTGCCACGAGAGAGGGAAAAAATGGAATCATTTCCACGCATCTCTGCTGGAGGCTGCTTTTATGACCGGACTGGAAAGGAATGCCGATATAGTTCACATGGCAACTTACGCTCCGCTTTTTGCCCACGTGGAAGGTTGGCAGTGGCGCCCCGATATGATTTGGTTCGACAACATAAATTCCGTTAAAACAGCCAGTTATTATGTGCAACAACTCTATTCCCACAACAGAGGCAGCCATGTATTATCCTTGACCATGGGACAAAAACCTGTTGCCGGAACTGAAGGGCAAAATGGACTGTTTGCCTCAGCAGCTTGGGATGCCAAAGCGCGTGAAATCATTGTGAAAGTGGTAAATACATCTGATAATGCACAATCACTTTCCCTTAATTTCAAAGGGCTGAAGAAAGGTGAAAAACTTAACGGACTAACAGCTACAAGCCTTCATTCCGATGGACCCGACAAAGACAACAGCATTGAATTTCCCTCGCTTATTGCTCCACAAAAGAAAGCAATTCGCATCGAAGGAGCTATTTACAATGCGGTGTTGGAGGCGCAAACATTTACTGTTTACAAGTTTGCCGTAAAGTAGAACTAAAATTTTTCCTTGTTGATAAGTTCTCCATCTGCGGAATAGTATTTCCAAGTGCCTTTGGGATTTCCTTTTTTGTATTTCCCGCGAGCAATCAGGTTTCCGTTTTCATCGTATTCTCGGTACTTGCCGTGTCGCTTGCCGTCTTTTATCTCACATTCGCTTTTTAATGCACCTTCGGAATAGAACTCGCGATGTACTTTTCCTTGGAATTTCTCGGCATAGAAAAGATGCAATTCATCTATTTCGTTCTGTTCTGAAATTATATCATCTTCATTATCAATATCTTCATTGTCATCTTTTTCTTCAACAAACGGCTTATAATTAAAAACCAATTGCGTGAACACCTCATGTTCATCACCGATAATCTGAAAGCCGGAATAAGGGAAAGCAAAAGCAATGGATTTGTATTCCGACAAGTTATTCCATGATTTTGCATTCAGTATCGGCTTGAGCAGCGGAAAGAACTTGACTGTATTCAGGTAGGCGAAATAGCTTGACTTTTTCCCCGTTTGGGATAGAATTTGTCTGAAACCCTCCTCTTTACTTAGCACACGTCCTTCCGTGTAGTCTTCAATTAAAGAGAGCAGGGAAGCCGGTTTGTTACTAAACACTACATAATCATCTATATATGTATAATATGGTTTTTCAAATTTATCAAACATTTTACCGAAAAACAGGGTGAAAAAGCCTTTTAGTTCCAGATAATTAATAGCATAATTTTTATAGGTAACGGTTTTAACCGTAAGTGGAGTACGGCGTTTCACTTTTTTCTCAATGAATTTCATTTTTTCTTTGGCAAAATCCACATCTTTGGCACGAATAGCCAGCATCATCTCCGCTTCAAAACCCAATAATCCCGGTTCCAACTCCGAAACAGCAAATTCTCCGGACATCCAACTCAAAAAATCATCTTGTAACGAAATATCAAACAGGGATTCTATTTTCTCGTAAGACTTTTTATAAGCGCTGTATAAATCATTACTTTCCGAAGAAATCGCTTTTTCAAGTTCTTTAACGAAAGTTGCGGGATTGTCGAAGCCGATATGCGTAAAGAAAGCTGTGCGGTCGGGGAGCACACTACCGGCTTTTATCTCCGACTTGCCGGAGCGCAAAAATGCGGCTGCATAAGGGTCAATCGTATCTTTGAGCAAGGTAAAGCCGTTTAATTCCAATTTATCGGACGATGCATAGAAATTCAGACCGGCGTAAGCCAATGATTGACTGAAGATTGAATTTAGTCCTTTGTTCTGTCCCAAATACATTTCAAGTAAATCGGGCAAGTAGGCATATTGGATGAATAGCTGGCACAAACCTTTGCCGGAAAGTTTTTGGTCGGCTTCAATATAGAAAGGGTCAAGGCCAATGTTCGGGTTTTTTCTTTCGCGGATGGAAGCTTCAACTAATTTTGAAGTGTAGGAAGCCACAAAATGATTATCCACAAAAGCCGTATAAAGTATCTCTCGCGTTTCCAGGTCGCGCAATTCTATAATATCCGTATCCTCAAACTTCCGGTAAGTCACCTTAAAATCCATCAAAGAATATAGCTTATCAATTTGTTCTTTCAGCATATCAATCTCGGCAATTTTCTGCAAATCAATTACGAAGAGGAAATCCCAGAAGCCTGTACGGATTTTATGCGCCGAAATCATCAAATCTCTTTTGCCCACTAAAGACAGCAATTTTTGGTTAGCCTGCAAGATAGAATCAAGTGTTCCGGCTTTTTGGGCGATTTTTTCCATGGAAGGGCTTTGTTTGAGACATATCCAGGGTTCGCTGCTGCTGAATTTTTTCCAGTTGTCGATAGCCTGGTTTGTGCGGATAATAAAAATAGCATCTTTTGGAATAAGATAGACTTGTTGCACAGCTCTTCCCGGAGCCATATAAAAAGAGGCAAACTTATAACTCCCATATCCGGCTACAGCCAGAACCAAACAAATAATGGTTCTTTTAACCCACGTATTGCGCTTTTTCGACCTGTTAGGCATGATGTTTGCAGATTCTTCCATTTTATAGTAGGATTAATAATGAATACTTGTGCAAACATACATGAAAATTTTGAGATTTGCAAATTGACCTGTTGGGCAATTAACAGAAAACTTCGGTTGGAATGCCGAAAAATGTTAAACTGTTTTTTTAAGTTTTTCAATTTATTTCATCATTTCTTTGCATAGTTGGCAAATTGTTTATAATTTTGCGCTCGAATTTCCCGTTAAATCAAGACTGATTACGGGTAATTCGTTTGTCACGTATTTAATAATATAAAAATGCTCGTATGAGTAATGCTGCTTTATTTTTAACCGTTCTGATTACGGCTATGTTTATGGTGCTTGCCGCTTTGCTGATTGCGAAATGGCTGGCGCCGACTTCCAATAATCCTGCGAAAGGAGAGCCATACGAATGTGGGATTCCCACGCGCGGCCCTTCTTGGGTGCAGTTTAAGGTAGGTTATTACCTGTTCGCCATTCTATATTTAGTGTTTGATGTGGAAACCGTTTTATTGTTTCCCTGGGCGGTCATCGTAAAGGACTTGGGTATCAACGGATTGATACTCGTTTCGTTCTTCTTCGTCGTTCTCACCCTCGGACTGGTTTATGCATGGAAGAAAGGAGCCTTGCAATGGAAGTAAAAGATATTTTTATCCGGAATATGAAAACCGAGGATTTCAATGAAAATGAATACCTCGAAGAATATTTGAAAGAACTAAGGGCTAACGGCGTCAATATAGCCATCGCGAAATTGGATGAGCTGATTAATTGGGGACGCTCCAATTCGGTTTGGCCTTTGACTTTCGCCACCAGTTGCTGTGGCATTGAATTTATGTGTCTTGGCGCCGCTCGCTACGATTTTGCCCGCTTTGGATGGGAAGTAACCCGCAACAGTCCCCGTCAGGCCGATGTGGTTTTCTGCTGCGGTACAATCGTTCACAAAATGGCGCCGGTACTGAAACGGCTTTACGACCAGATGGCCGAGCCTAAATATGTAATGGCTTTCGGAAGTTGCGCCATAGGAGGAGGCCCGTTTAAGAAATCCTATCATACGGTAATGGGCGTCGATCAGATTATTCCGGTCGACGTCTATGTGCCCGGATGTCCTCCCAGACCGGATGCGATGATATACGGCATGATGCAATTGGCGCGGAAAATCAAACTACAGGAATTTTTCAGTTTGTCGGAACGCGATGTAGCCGACCGGGCGCATCGAATGGAGGCCGTTGCAATCGGCGCCTCTGAGAACTCCCAAACAGAAGAGAAAGGAGGCGAGCAATGACAACCCTTATCAGTGACCTCTTTACCCGCTTTCCTTATGCGAGTTTCGAATCGAAAGGAAACGAATACAGCCTTACGGTTCCCCCTGAAAAATTGTATGAAACCGCTTCTATACTGAAAAAAAACGAGCTCGTTTCTTTCGATTTCTTGTGTGATATTATCGGAATGGACTACGGCGATAGCCTGGGCCTTATCTACCGTTTGAATGCTTCGGCTTATCCTGCTTATACGCTGGCGCTCAAAACAAGTACCGGAGAACGGGAAAATCCGCGTATCGACTCGGTTATCGACTTGTGGGACTCGGCCGACTTGTACGAGCGGGAAGCCCATGATTTCCTGGGAATCGTTTTCACCGGCAATCCCGATATGCGCCGCTTGTTCTTGCGCCAGGATTGGAAAGGTTATCCTTTGCGGAAAGATTACGACGCCAGCCCGGAGGCTAATCCCATTCCGCTGGAAAACGAGAAGATAGAAGATATGGAGACCTTGCCGGTCATCGACTTAAATTCCGATCGCAAAATCGAACCGGAAAAACTGTTCGAAGCTGGTGAATACGTTGTAAATTTTGGACCTCAACATCCTGCTACTCACGGAGTACTCCACTTACGGGTCGCTTTGGACGGTGAGATTATTACGAAAATAGATCCGAATTTCGGTTATATCCACCGGGGAATAGAAAAGATGTGCGAAGCCTATACTTATCCGCAGATGCTCCATCTGACCGACCGGATGGACTATGTTTCCGGCCCGATCAACCGCCATGGTCTGTGCTTAGCCATCGAAAAAGGATTGGAATTGGAAGTTCCCGAAAGAGCGCAATACATACGTACCATTATTGACGAATTATCACGTATCGCTTCCCACTTGTTGGGTTGGGGCTGTATGGCCATGGATATGGGTTCGATTACGGCTTTTGTGTACGGAATGCGCGACCGGGAAAAAATTATGGATATCATTGAAGAAACTTGTGGAGGCCGTTTGATGGCCAACTACAATGTGATTGGAGGCGTCATGGCCGATATCCATCCTGATTTTCAGAAAAAAGTCAAAGATTTTATTCCTTATATGCGGAAAATGCTGAAAGAGCACCATTTGTTGTTCACCGGCAATCCGATAGCCCGCGGACGCATGGACGGGGTAGGTTATCTGAGCAAAGAAAAAGCCATTTCTCTGGGAGCGACAGGCCCAACCGGACGCGCTTCGGGTTGGCGCAATGACATCCGCAAGATTGAACCGTATGCGGCTTATGGCAAGGTCGCGTTTGACGAAATGCTCCGCGAAGACGGAATGACTTTCGACCGTTACATCATCCGTTTGGACGAAATCAAAGAATCCCTGCATATTATCGAACAATTGATCGATACTATTCCGGAAGGCGCTTACGCCGCCAAGACAAAGGCGATTATCAGAGTGCCGGAAGGCGAATACTTCTCAAGGGTCGAAAACGCCCGCGGAGAATTTGGCGTTTATATCAACAGCCGTGGCGACAAATATCCCTACCGGGTTAAGTTCCGTTCGCCGTCAATGACTTTGGTGAATACCCTGAAAGCGATTGCCGTCGGAACCAAAGTGGCCGACCTGATCATGCTCGGAGGCTCGTTAGATTATGTTGTACCTTGTATCGATAGATAAAGTAATATAAATTTATGTTTCAATTTAGTGTAGTAAACCAATGGATAGATGAATTTCTTCGTACTTACCTGAGCGAAGGATGGACGCTATTGGTAGAGTTTGTGCTGGTAGCTTTACTTGTGCTGACTGCGTACGCCGTACTGGCCTTGCTGCTGATTTATATAGAAAGAAAAATCTGCGCTTTCTTCCAGTGCCGCATCGGGCCGAATCGGGTAGGGCCTTTCGGAATCCTGCAAAGTGTTGCCGACATGATTAAAATTCTGCTGAAGGAAATCATCCGGATCAACAAAGTAGATCCGTTTTTGTTTCGTTTGGCCTGTTTTTTAGTAATAATCGCCTCGCTCTGTACCTTCGGAGCGCTTCCGTTCGACGGAGGTCTGCATGCTATCGATTTCAATATCGGTGTGTTTTATCTATTGGCAGTCTCGTCTCTGGGTGTTGTAGGCATCTTGCTGGCCGGATGGTCGAGTAACAATAAATATACCATGATCGGCGCTATGCGTTCGGGCGCACAGTTAATCAGTTACGAATTATCTTGCGGCTTGTCACTCTTGTCGATTGTGATTTTATCGGGAACCATGCAGTTGTCTCAGATTGTGGAACAACAGTCGGATCTGTGGTTTATTTTCAAAGGGCATGTTCCGGCATTTATCGCTTTCGTTATTTATTTGATAGCCGGTCATGCCGAAACGAATCGCGGGCCTTTCGATTTACCTGAAGCCGAATCTGAGTTGACGGCCGGTTACCATACGGAATATTCCGGTATACAGTTCGGTTTCTTTTATCTGGCCGAATACCTGAACATGTTTATCATTGCAGCCATTGCGGCAACCATGTTTCTGGGAGGCTGGATGCCGCTCCATATTCCTGGCTGGGACCGTATTAACGAGATAATGGATTACATTCCACCGGTGATATGGTTTTTCGGTAAAACGTTCTTCTGTGTTTTCATGGCGCTATGGGTACGCTGGGCGTTTCCCCGTTTGCGCATTGACCAGTTGTTGGCGCTCGAATGGAAAATTTTATTGCCGATAGGTTTGATTAATATCCTGTTAATGACACTTCTGGTAATATTATAAGGTATGAAGATGATAAATTATATAAAAAATATATTTTTGGGAATATGGCATTTGCTGCAAGGCATGTATATCGCCATGTTGAACTTTATTCGTCCGAAAGTGACGGAACAATATCCCGAAAATCGGGGGAAAGTATCTCCGCATGAACGGTTCAGAGGTCAGTTGATTATGCCTCATAATGAGCAGAATCAACATAAATGTACAGCTTGCAAGATCTGCGAGATGAATTGTCCGAACGGTACGATCCGGGTTGTCACAAAAATGGAAACCGATCCGGAGACCGGCAAGGAGAAGAAAGTATTGGACAGGTACATGTACGATATCGGCAGTTGTATCTTCTGTGCTTTGTGTACGGAATCTTGTCCGTCGGATGCTATCGACTGGACAACGAACTTTGAGCACGGCTTATTTACAAAATCCAAACTGGTTCAACGGCTGAACCGGGAAGGTTCATCGTTAATGAAAAAAATAAGAGAATGATGTGCTGATGTGCTAATATGCCAATACGATAATTATCAGCACATCAACACATCGGCACATTAAATATAAAATTTATGAGTCCAATAATTAACTTAATCTTGTTTTCCTGCCTGGCGGTGGCGATGGTTTTGCTGTCCGTACTGGCGATTACGACCGGGAGTTTGTTGCGGTCGGCTACTTATCTGCTTTTGGTACTGATATGTACAGCAGGTTTGTATCTGTTTTTGAATTATCACTTTCTGGCAGCCGTTCAGATTTCGGTTTATGCCGGAGGCGTTCTGATACTGTTTATTTTTGCCATTTTTCTTACTTCTCAAAAAGGGGAAATATTGCAAACGCATGAAACGAAGAAGTATATCTACGGCGCTTTGGTTTTCGTAGCCGGAATAGCCATAACTGCTTTTGCTTTTATAAAGCACGGGTTTCTCTATTCACCGGACAACACGACAATGCTCGGCGATCAGGAGATAAATATGAAAGTAATCGGTCAGACCCTGATGGGGACGGAAAAATATCAATACCTTCTTCCGTTTGAAGTATTGAGTGTTCTGTTGTTGGCTTGTATTATCGGGGGTATATTAATAGCAAGAAAACGTTAAACGTCACAGGTAGAAAAAAAGATATATGATACGAATGGAGTATTACTTAATAATCAGCAGCTTGATGTTCTTTATCGGAATCTTCGGATTTATCGTGCGAAAGAACATGATCGCTATCCTGATTTCATTGGAATTGATTCTGAATGCAGTGGAAATCAATTTCGCAGTGTTCAACCGTTACCTTTATCCGGAACAGCTGGACGGAATGTTTTTCACCCTGTTCGGGATTGCGATAACGGCGGCAGAAACAGCTGTTGCCTTGGCTATTATAATCAATGCCTATCGCAGCATCGGTAATATTGATGTTAACAATATGAATAAAATGAAAGGCTAATAATATGGGATACAGTTTATTTATTATAGTTGCGCCTTTTGTCCTCTTTTTAGTATTGGGATTATTGGGCATGAAAATGAAACCCTCGGTTGCGGGAATTATCGGAACGCTGGGAATGGCGCTGTGTACGGTGCTTGCCTATACGGTTGCCTTTCAATATTTTTCCCAAGCCGGTAAGATAGGAGAAACCTGGACGGAAGTTATTCCGTTCAATTTCGAATGGCTTCGTTTTACCGAGAATCTGCATATTGATTTGGGAATCCTGTTAGACCCGATTTCAGTGATGATGCTCGTTGTTATCACAACAGTTTCACTGATGGTTCACATCTACAGCCTGGGTTACATGAAAGGAGAAACCGGATTTCAGCGGTACTACGCCTTGTTGTCCTTGTTTAGTTTTTCGATGTTGGGATTGGTTGTAGCCACCAATATTTTCCAGATGTATATTTTCTGGGAATTGGTTGGCGTGAGTTCCTACTCCCTGATTGGATTTTATTACACGAAACCTTCGGCGGTATCCGCTTCCAAGAAAGCTTTCATTGTTACCCGTTTCGCCGACCTGGGCTTTTTAATCGGAATTTTGATTTTATCCTATTATACAAAAACATTTGATTTTGGATTGTTGACAGCCCATCACGCCCAATTGGTAACGACTTCGTTTGCCGGAGGCACGTTTTTGGGATTATCGATTGCGACTTGGGCTTTGGCATTGATATTTATGGGAGGCGCCGGAAAGTCGGCCATGTTCCCGCTGCATATCTGGTTGCCCGACGCTATGGAAGGCCCAACGCCTGTTTCGGCGTTGATTCATGCCGCCACGATGGTGGTTGCCGGTGTATTTTTGGTAGCCCGTTTATTCCCGGTTTATTTCTTTGCCGCTCCGGAAGTATTGGAAATGATTGCCTACATCGGCGCATTTACGGCATTGTTTGCAGCGATTATCGCCATTACGCAGACCGATATAAAAAGAGTTTTGGCGTTTTCGACCATCTCTCAAATCGCCTATATGATGGTTGCTTTGGGTGTTTCGGAATACGGCGGACACGACGGTTTGGGTTATATGGCTTCCATGTTTCACCTGTTTACGCACGCTTTCTTCAAGGCTTTGCTCTTCCTTGGAGCCGGTTCGGTGATTCATGCGGTTCACAGCAACGAAATGGACAAGATGGGTAACTTGTGGAAGTACATGCCCATTACGCATATCACCTTTGCAATTGCTTGTTTGGCGATTGCCGGTATCCCGCCGTTCTCGGGATTTTTCAGTAAGGACGAAATTTTGGCAGCCGCTTTCCACCACCATCCGGTCGTTTTCTGGACTTTGTGGGTCGTTGCCGGATTAACCGCATTTTATATGTTCCGCTTGTTTTACCGGATTTTCTGGAATGGAGAAAAGAAATACGATGAACATCACAAACCGCACGAATCGCCCTTGACGATGGCTGTTCCTTTGATTATACTGGCTGTCTTTTCCGTCTTTTCGGGATTGATTCCGTTTGCCGATTTTATCAGCAGCGATTTTGCGCCGTTCCACACGCATATCAACTGGTTGGTAGCCGGATTGAGCGTTGGAGTAGCCGTGGTTGGTATTGGGGTGGCAACGGTTTTGTATGGGAAATCAAGCGACAAACCGGCCGAACTTGCCCGGCAGATGGGCGGGTTTTACAAAGCCGCTCTTCACAAGTTTTATCTGGATGAAGTCTGGATGTGGTTTACGCAAACCGTCATTTTCCGGTATATTTGCGAGCCGATTAAATGGTTCGACCGTCATATCATCGACGGCAGCATGAACGGATTGGCTTGGATTACGCATAAAACTTCTGGTTCGGTTAAAGGCTTACAATCGGGTCAGGTACAGTTTTACGCTTGGGTATTTATTTTCGGTTCGTTGCTGATAGCGGCCTTGGTATTATTCTTGTAATGTAAAAATAGTATGGAACGTTATCGCATTAGTAAAAAAGGCATATTTTCATTCGGGATACTTTTTGTATCGCTGATTTTGTTTTACTTGCTGGCATTATATATAACAGCTTCTTTATCCTCGGAGAAAATCAAAGCAAATATCGAAGAATCCGCTCAAATCATAGAAGCGCAAAACGATTGGAGCTATCCTGTTTTTTTTAACTTCGGAAATGCACTCGCAATCAATTACGGTACGGATGCCGTTATGATGAATATCATCTATAATATTGATCCCCAAGAGCCATTAAAAAGTATTATGATGAGTAAATATACCGGCGCTTCCTATTTTTACGATTGTATGCCTAATTTAATGACAACAGTGAATGGAACTGCTCAGAACGAATACAATTATACACGTTATTGGCACGGATATATTGCTGTTTGGAGGCCATTATTTGTTTTTTTCAATTACACAGAAATAAGTTTGATAAATATTTTTTTATTCTATCTACTGGCTTTTCTCCTGATTATCTGTACTGCAAAAAAAATAGGATATTGGGCGGCTATAGCCTTGGGTTTGTCGTTTATTTATATTAATTTTTGGTGTATTCCATTGGCGTTCCAGTATTTAGATGTATTCTATATAGTTTTGATTATATCTTTGATACTATTGACTTTTAATATCAAAAAAGAATCAACCTATTTAAAAATAATTTTTATTGCGGCTTCTTTAACTTCATTTTTTGATTTGCTAACAGTGCCTGTTGTTACGTTGGGAATCCCTTTGATTTTTATCATTATGAAGCATGAAGCGTATGTCAAAAAGCAATCATTTAAGCAAGTTTTCTTTTTCTTGTTCAGATTTGGTCTTTGTTGGTCTATTGGTTATGTTTTAACTTGGCTAATGAAACCGGTCATAGCGTCTGTTTTTAATCCGGATGTTATTACTGATTTCGTACAACAAATACAGTTTAGAATGAACGGAGAAGGAATTTATAGAGAAAATTTTATAAATGAAGGAGGGACCGGGGTAAATTTCTTTAAGTACAGAATATATGCAATGTACAAAATTTTTAAAACAATGTTTTTTGAATTGTATACATTACCGACTTTGTTTTTATCGGTTTTGCTTTTTGTTAATCTATTGATATTCAGAAAAAAAAATGAAAAATTAACCGTTTTCTATGTCTATGTATTAGTTGCTTCTATTCCGTATTTATGGTGTTTTGTCGCTGCCAATCATTCGTATATGCATCCCATGTTTGTGTACAGGATACAAATGATAACGGTTTTTAGTCTGTTACTTGCTTATGGAAACGTTATTGATACAGTAAAAATCAAGCATAAATGTTTCAAACTATATGAACGAATGAATGTTTTTAAACGAGTTTAAATAATTGAATATTGTAAGATTTAGATTATGAATATATTATCTTTATTTGTCGCAGTTCCTGTACTGATGATTGTACTGCTGTTTCTTTGCAAAGAAATGAAACAGATACGCGCCGTTATGGTGACGGGGGCGTCTGCCTTAATGATTCTGGCCACTACGCTTGTTGTATGCTTCCTGCAGGAAAGAGCGGCAGGCAACTCGGCTGAAATGCTTTTTGTATCAAGTACAATATGGTATGCGCCTCTGAATATTACCTATGCGGTTGGTGTTGACGGTATATCTGTCCTGATGCTGTGTTTGTCGGCGATTATCGTTTTCACAGGCGTATTTTCATCCTGGAACATGAATATGGCCAAGGAATATTTTCTGTGGTATTGTCTCTTATCGGTCGGTGTATTCGGTTTCTTCATTTCGATAGACTTGTTCACCATGTTTTTGTTCTACGAAGTGGCGCTGATTCCGATGTATCTGTTGATTGGATTGTGGGGTACGGGAAGGAAAGAATATTCGGCCATGAAACTGACGTTGATGTTGATGGGCGGTTCGGCTTTTCTTTTGGTCGGAATAATTGGTATTTTTTATACGTCGGGACATTCGACAATGAATTTGTTAACAATCGCCAATACCCTGCACATCCCCATTGAACACCAGCGGTGGATATTTCCCGCAACTTTCTTAGGATTCGGGGTTTTGGGCGCTTTGTTTCCGTTCCACACCTGGTCGCCGGACGGTCATGCCTCGGCGCCGACAGCGGTTTCGATGCTTCACGCAGGCGTTCTGATGAAGCTGGGAGGATACGGTTGTTTCCGTGTCGCCATCTATCTGATGCCTGAAGCGGCTCATGAATTGGGATGGATTTTCTTGATACTGACCGGTATCAGTGTCTTTTACGGAGCATTCAGCGCGGTTGTGCAGACCGACTTGAAATACATCAACGCCTATTCTTCGGTAAGCCATTGCGGATTGGTTTTGTTTGCCATCCTGATGATGAACCAGACGGCCATGACGGGCGCCATTATGCAAATGCTTTCGCATGGATTGATGACGGCCTTGTTTTTTGCCCTGATCGGATTGATTTACGGCAGGACACATACACGGGACATCCGCGAAATGGGCGGTTTGATGAAAATTATGCCTTTTGCTTCGGTTTGCTACGTGATTGCCGGTTTGGCCTCCTTGGGCTTGCCGGGATTGAGCGGCTTTGTCGCCGAAATGACCATATTCGTGGGTTCATTCCAGCACGCGGATTTATTCCACCGGATATTTACCATCCTGGCCTGTAGTTCAATCGTTATAACCGCCGTCTATATATTAAGGACAATTGGAAAGATATTGTACGGTCCGGTTCAGGATGCGCATCATTTACACCTGACGGACGCGGCCTGGTACGAAAAAGTATCCGCTGTCGGCCTGATTATAGCCATAGTGGCGATAGGTATGTATCCTTTCGGCATTTCTGATGTGATTCGCGAGAGTTTACTGCCGGTTATTGAAAAATTAATTTAATGGATTAAGAAGATATGGATTTCAACAACTTTTTGTTAATGGGACAGGAAATAGGCTTGATAGCCGTTTTCCTCATCTTGTTTGCTTATGATATAATTGCTTCGGACAAGCTTAAGCGTTGGTTTTATCCGGTGGCCTGTTTTTTGTTTGCCGTTCAGACGGCTTGGGGATTTTTTCCATTGCCTGCCGGTGAGGCTTTCGGAGGGCTTTATGTCGCTTCCGGTCTGACCGTTCTGATGAAAAACATCCTGAATATAGCAACTTTGCTTGTGTTTCTACAGTCCTATACCTGGCTAAATTCCGAAGGAACCCGGCACAAAGCGGGCGAATTTTTCACCATAGCCTTAGTTACCTTGTTGGGAATGTACCTGATGGTTTCAGCCGGCAATTTCATGATGTTGTATATAGGTATGGAAACCGCTTCACTGCCTTTGGCCTGTTTGGCGGCATTCAACAAATACAAAGAAAAATCAGCTGAGGCCGGCGTTAAATACATTCTGATCTCGGCATTTTCTTCCGGGATACTGTTGTTTGGTCTCTCCTTTATATATGGTGCAATCGGGAGTTTATATTTTTCCGATATAACTTTGTCGGTTGTTAGCGAACCGTTGACTATCCTGGGATTTGTCTTTTTCTTTGGCGGTTTGGGTTTCAAACTGTCTTTGGTGCCTTTCCATCTGTGGACAGCCGACGTATACGAGGGTGCGCCCACGAGCGTTACGGCATATTTATCGGTTGTGTCGAAAGGTGCAGCGGCTTTTGCCTTGCTTTTTGCGCTTTACAAAGCATTCGGACAGATTGAAGTTGTTTGGGAGCCTGTATTGTGGTGGTTGTCGGTAATCACGATTACCCTCGGTAACTTGTTTGCTATCAGGCAGACCGACATCAAGCGGTTCTTTGCTTTTTCATCCATTTCGCAGGCAGGCTATATATTATTAGGTGTAATAGCCGGAAATGCACAAGGAATGACGGCGACGGTCTATTACGTGTTGGTTTACGTTTTCTCCAATTTAGCTGCTTTCGGGGTTATTTCGGCTGTAGAAAACGCTTCGGGCGGGAAAACTTCCATTGCTGCATTCAACGGTTTGTACAAAACCAATCCCCTGTTGAGTTTTGTGATGATGCTGGCCGTATTCTCTTTGGGTGGTATTCCGCCTTTCGCCGGCTTCTTCAGCAAATTTTTTATCTTTATGGCTGCCGCTTCGGAAGGGCATTATCTGCTCGTATTCATAGCCTTGTTAAACACAGTTATCTCACTCTATTATTATCTGCTGATAATAAAAGCCATGTTTATCAAGGAAGGAGAACCGGATGCAACCGGCCGTTTTTCGAGCGATGTTTACAACAAGACAAGCCTGGCGCTTTGCACTTTGGGTATTTTTGTGGTAGGAATTCTTGCTTGCATTTATGAAAATATAGGCAATATTAGTTTCGGTATTTGATATCGATAAAAATAATTGCCTGATGATTAACTAATTGAGTGAATTTTAAGGATTATTTAACGAAAAAAGTTGGTAAAATGTATTGTCAAAACAATAGAAAAACTTAACTTTGAACGGAAATATATCCAAAGAACAATAAAAAGATATTTTGTATGATTAGCGAGATAAAAAGAGTTAGTTATTTTATCATAAACCAATCTTATTTATGATAATCGAAATAAATTGCCGTCTTGTTAAAGAATCTATGACGGATAATTGTTTTTATCTTGTGAAGTTTAAATATATTTCATATATTTGCAAACGAAAATGATTAATTACTTAATTCAATAATAATTTAAAAATCTAATTTATCAAATTTTAAACGAACACAAAATTTATGGAAACAAGAAAACAAACAGGAACAGCAAAGAGAGAAGGTAAAAAATCTCGTGGAATCTCGTCGGCAATAGTTATTGTAGTTGCTTTAATTTTAGCCGAATCGTTCTTTTACTTCGTATTAGGCTCTGGTAGTAATTTTCAAGATGGTAACAATGCCAATGAGCCTCTGCCCGGCAACATGTTGGGAACAATGTTTAAAGGCGGTTTTGTTGTGCCGATCATTCTAACTCTTTTATTGACTGTCATTATTTTAAGTGTTGAACGTTTTTTTGCGCTTGGAAAAGCGAAAGGAAAAGGCAACCTGATCAATTTTGTATATGATGTAAAAGCGGATTTACGAAAGGGAAATATTTCTTCAGCAGAAGCGCATTGTGCAAAACAAAAAGGTTCTGTTGCCGCAATCGTAGATGCAGGGCTGAAAAAATACAAAGAAATGGAGACCCAGGACTTGGCAAAAGAAACGAAAATTGAAGAAATCAAAGCTGAGATTGAAGAGGCTACCGCATTGGAGCTTCCGTCTATGCAACAAAATCTTGCAGTTATCGCTACCATTTCTACATTGGGAACATTGATGGGATTGTTTGGTACTGTATTGGGTATGATCAAGTCATTTGCCGCTTTGGGTACTGCCGGCGCTGTTGACTCGGTTGCTCTTTCCGTTGGTATTTCGGAAGCGCTTGTAAATACGGCTACAGGTATCGCAACCGGTGCTTTGGCTATTATTTCTTATTCCTATTTCAGCGGAAAAATTGACAACATGACTTATGCTATCGACGAGATGGGTTTTGCATTAACCCAGACTTATGCCGAAACACATTGATAATTCATACTAAAATAGTAATTGAATTATGGCAAAAGTAAAAGTTAAAAAACAAAGTACTTTCATCGACATGACGGCGATGAGTGATGTTACTGTTCTTTTGCTTACTTTTTTTATGTTGACATCGACTTTCGTAAAGAATGAACCCGTACAAGTAACAACACCAGCATCTGTTTCGGATTTTATGATTCCGGACACTGAAGTGATGACAATCTTGGTAAATGAAAAGGGTAAAATCTTTTTGAGCTTGGAAGAAAGCCAAGCGAATATAGTTGAAACATTAAAGAGAGTAGGTGAGGATTACGGTGTTACTTTTTCACCTCAGCAATATGATGTATTTAAAAATTTAAAGTCATTTGGCGTTCCGATAGGCTCTATGGTCCAGTTTTTGGACTTGCCCAAGGATGCCCGTGACAGTTATTTAAAAGAAGGTGAAAATACAAGGGTTGGCATCCCTGATTCCGAAGAAGCATTATCGGATGTAAGAGGGGTGGTATCAGCCGGAAAAAATGAGTTTAAACACTGGGTAATGCACGCGACAGAAGTCAATAGCGAACTGCGGATTGCAATAAAGGCGGATAAACTCACGGCTTATCCCATTATTAAAAAAATAATGGACGATTTAAGGGAATTGAAGAAAAATCGCTACCTGTTAATCACTACGCTGAAAACAGCTTCAAGTGAATAATTTTTTAATCATTAAAATTGAATAAAAATGTCTGAAATACAAGTTAAAGAAGAAGGTGGCGGAAAAAACAAACAGAAGAAACAGCAATTGCGTGTAGACTTCACCCCGATGGTGGATATGAATATGTTGTTGATTACATTTTTTATGTTTTGTACAACACTTCTTACGCCTAAAACCATGAATATCACAATGCCTACAAAGGATGAGACGCTTGATGACAAAGATAAGACAAAGATCAAGGAGTCTATGGCTATCACCATCCTATTGGGCGCGAATAATGAAGTTTATTATTATACAGGGATGATTGCTGAAGACAAATCATCGTATACTGATCCGAACTTTCTGACGAAGTCAAGTTATGATGCAGACGGACTCCGGAAGTATTTGCTTGGAAGGAATAGTGAAATGTATACTGTGATTGAAGAGCTGAAAGCAAAGAAAGACAAGCAGCAGATAACCATTGAGCAATACAATCAGCAAACAGCTGATATACAGAAGAAAGCGATACAAGATACGAAGGCTCCTCAGATTATGATTAAGCCGACAGACCTTGCTACCTATAAAAATACGGTAGATGCCTTGGACGAAATGCTCGTTTGTAATATCGGTTCTTATACGCTTTCTGAGATAAACGAAGGAGATACTTATCTCCTCTACGTGAAGACTGGAAATCCCGAATATCTTTCGGAGAAACAAAAATTGGAATTAAATGCTAATATTAAGTAAGTTTAACGCTATTAAAAAGTAAAGATTATGGCTAAAGATTTTGATTTAACATCGCAAAAATGGCTGAACCTTATTTTTGAAGATAAAAATAAGGAATATGGAGCCTATGAACTTCGCGCAGATTCATCTGATCGCCACATTAAATCCATGATTATCGTTACAATTATAGGTTTAGCGGCGATTTTCTTACCTAATGTGATTAAATCGGTTCTGCCGGAGACTAAAGATCTGACACAGGACACGGATGTTGTAATGACCGAATTTGTGGACAACAATTTAGAAGAGGAGCAGACGATCAAACAGCCGGAAGAAGTTCCGCCGCCACCTCTGTTGAAAGAAACTTTGGGTTTTACAGAAACGATTGTTGCGCATGACGAAGAAGTTGACGAGAAAGACATGCTACAGAATATGCAGGACTTGAACGAAAGTAAAACTGCTATTTCTATTGCTACGGTCGAAGGTGTAGCCGGTGGTACGGTTGATATTGCCGACCTCGCAGAGCATAAAGTAATCATTGAAGATACCAGCAAGAAAATTTGGGACCACGTGGAAGTAGATCCATCTTTTCCGGGAGGACCCGAAGCCTTGATGAAATGGCTGCATGATAATGTTACCTTTCCGACGGTTGCCCAGGAAAATGGCGTTTCCGGTCGTGTTGTCGTTAAGTTTGTTGTGCTTTCAGACGGTTCGATAGGAGACGTTCTACTGCTTCAATCTTTGGATCCGAGTTGTGATAAAGAAGCCTTGAATAAGGTGAAAAGAATGCCGAAGTGGATTCCCGGAAAGCAAAACGGAAATGCAGTTAATGTATGGTTCCAGTTACCGATTAGTTTCAGGTTAAGTAGTTAATTTGTAACCACCGATGACTAAAAGAACAGGCATTTTCAGCAAATTTAGCGGTCAGGAATTGGCTATGCTGATTTTTGATGCTGTGATGGCTATCCTTTACTTCGTAATCGGTCTTATCTTGCTGTTTGCGCCCTTGTTCCATTCTGTGTTCAAAAGCGCTCATATCAATGATGGACTGCGTATGATGTTGGGAATAATACTTGGTCTTTACGGTATGTTTCGGATTTATCGATCTATCAGGCGACTAAACCTGAAAGACAGGTAAATTTACGCAAATAGAGAATAATACCGGTTATACGGAATCCCCTTATAATCGGTATTATTTTTAAACTTTTAAAGCAGCAATGAGTCGTATATTTAGGTATGTATAATGTGAGAAGAGAAATGAAAAATATTTTGTTTATCGGTATCGTTGCGGGTTTAATCTTTGCTGTCAGTTCATGTAAAAAACGCGAGATTAAAGATGGATGGACAGACACTGTCGATTCAGGTCTTATCCGGATTGCTTGTGACGAAAATTTCAGGCATTTGGTGGATGCGGAAATCATGGTATTTGAAGCGAATTATCCGTTTGCTTCCGTTATCCCGGTCTATGTAAATGAAGCGGAAGCTATTCGTTTACTGATAGCGGATTCTGTCCGTTTTGCTTTGGTTACACGAAGTCTGAGTGCAAGAGAAAACCAAACGCTTCAGGAAAAAAACAGAATCGCGAGAAAATCCATAATAGGTTTTGACGGCGTTACTTTTATTACGCATCCCGGGAACCCGGATTCAATCATCAGTGTTCCTGTATTACAAAAAGTATTAAATGGTAAAATTACGGATTGGTCACAAATCTATCCAAACTCACCATTAGGAAAGATTCAAGTGCTTTTAGAGAACAAAGAATCGGGGACGCTTCGCTATGTATCCGATTCAATTCATGTCGGAGATACCTTTTCTCCTAGCTTGTATGCCTTGAATAATAGTTTGGAAGTTGTGGAAAAAGTTACCAAAATGCCCAATGCATTGGGTATCATTGGATTCAACCTGATTGGCGATGAAACCAATTCGGACGCTAAAAAATTACGGGCGCAAGTTCGGCTAATGCGCATTAGTAAAGAAGAAAAAATAATAGTCGAAAATAGTTTTTATCCTTATGCCGGTGATTTGCGGCACGAAGATTATCCTTTTTGGCGCCCTGTTTATGTCTTGTTGACAGATCCGCGATCAGGATTATCTTCCACTTTGAGTATTTTTCTTGCACAACAAGTCGGGCAGAAAATAATACAAAAATGCGGCTTGTTGCCTGCAACAGACTCACAGAATATGTCTGTGAGAATTATTAGTGATGAACATTCGAAATAATCAATATAAATTCAATAAAGTGTAATAACAATGAAAAGAAATGGTAAAAGAGCGCTCGGTTTAATAGGTATTTTTCTTTTTTTAGGAACATCCTTATTCGCGAGCAGCAATGAAAAAGGGATTGAGTATTATAGAGCGGAATTGTAT
The DNA here is from genome assembly GCA_031289145.1 of Dysgonamonadaceae bacterium. GTDB lineage: Bacteria > Bacteroidota > Bacteroidia > Bacteroidales > Azobacteroidaceae > Azobacteroides. The sequence continues at coordinate 37,012 of JAITQA010000107.1, forward strand.
GGAGCCGCTAAGATCTTCTTTTTAGGACAGAAAAATCAGCCTGCCGCAGAACAGGCCGAGAATTATTATTATTTGGGGCAGACCTATTATCAACTCAATCAACTTGATTCTGCTTTGTATTTTTATCAAAAAGCAGTTGAGGTTGATCCGCTATATCCTTTCGGATATATTGGAGAAGGTAAATTGGAATTGAAAAACGGAAATCTAAAAGTAGCGGATGAGTTGTTTAAAAAGGCCGGTGGACTGACAAAAAAAGATCCTACGGTATATGGGGCTATTGCAGAAGTGTATGCCGATCTGGATATAAACGACGGAGTCAAACCGGCTTTGGAGAAAGCCCGTAAGGCCAACAAAAAATATGCGGGCGCTTTCATGGTTGAGGGAGATGTGTTAATCAAGCAAGGTAAAGTAGGAGAGGCTATCCTTCGTTACGAAAATGCCTTATTATTGGATGCTAAAGATAAATTGGCTTATTTGAAAATAGCGCGTGTTTATAAAGATGTGAATCCCCCTGAAGCCTTGAATTATCTGGACCGTTTGCTTGCGATTGATGCGGATTATATTCCGGCTTATGCTTTGATAGGAGATATCAACAGAGACTTAGGTGATTACCAGAAAGCGCTTGATGCTTACGAAAAGTTTATTTCCATACAGGGCGTTCCTTTGCTACAGCAGGAAAGATATGCCCAGTTGTTGTATTTCACCAATCAGTTTGATAAATCCTTGGCGCAAATAAAAGTTGTTTTGTCACAAGAACCGGACAATAATATTATGCATCGCTTTGAAGCCTATAACAGCTATAAATTAGAAAATAATGACTTGGGTATTGAGCAGATGAAATTTTTCTTGCAAAACACTGAAAAAGAGAGACATATCTATTCCGATTATCTCTATTACGGAAATATGCTGTTGGCAAAAAAATTACCGAAACAAGCTATCGAAAGTTATGAGAAAGCAGCGAAACTTGACAGCTCCAAGCCTGAAATTTACAAGGCGCTGGCAGATGCCGCTTCTGCCGCTGCATTGTATCCGGAAGCAATAAAATATTATGAGAAATATATCGAAGATGGTGGGGATGCTGTTGTCGCTACAGATTTTTATTATTATGGTAGCGCATGTTACCAACTAGGAAAAGAAATTGCTTTAAGGCCACAAGATACTCCACAAACTCCTGAGGCTTTGGCCCTGGAAAGTGTAGAATTTAATGCTATTGTGGAGAAAGGGGATAAAGCTTTTTCTGAAGTAATCAACCGAGTTTCAACAAGTCATCTTGGTTATTTAGGGAAGGCGAATCTCTATGCGCTTGTAGACTTGTATGATCAAACAAGAAGCGGTATAGTGAAGGGTGTTGCCAAACCGTATTACGATACGGCAATTGAATTTATGCAGAGTAACAATGAAAATGGCGCAAGAAATAAAGATTTGATATCCAGTTATCTTTATTTACTTTCTTATTATTCCAATATTGATAATTCGGATGCGCTTGTTGAATATTCCAAGAAAATATTGCAATTAGATCCGAACGATGCTAAAGCAAAACAGACCCTTGATATTTTAAAGGTTAAATACTAAATACTAAATAATTAAGAATGGAGAATGATGGTTACCTGACTTTCATTCTCCATTTTTTATGCTCAATTCTCCATTATCACAGCGACTTCTTCCACTTCGCCTCCTAAAGGCGGCCGGGCTTTTGCCAATCGGATTTTTACTCTTTTTAGCTGGGGAAAATTATGCTTGAGTTTGCTGATAATTCTGCCGGCAGCATGTTCCAATAAATTGGAGGGGATGGCTATTTCCTCTTTTACCAAATCAAATACAGCAGCATAGTTCAACGTGTCTTCCAATTTATCCGTTTGGATGGCATTGTGCATATCTATGTATAATTTTAGATCGACGCGGAAAATATTCCCCACTTTTCGCTCTTGTTCCATAACCCCATGAAAGGCGTGAAACACCATGTTTTTTAATTCTATGTACTCCATAATTTAAATTTTTTATTAAAAATATACAAAAATAAGATATAGTTTGCTTCTTCCCAAATATATTATCTATATTTGCAGTTCAATTGAGTAAATCATTATGAAAAACAGAGAAATGAACTCCTCGGGAATTGCACACAATGCATTAGCGACAGGAACTTATGTGAAAGGAAACATCAAAGCGGAAGATGACTTTCGCATTGATGGAAAATTAGAAGGCGATATCGAGTGTAATGGAAAGGTAATCATCGGGCCACAAGCTGAGATTATTGGCAATATCAAATGCCCGAATATTGACCTGATGGGAATTATCAACGGAAATATCACGATTCTTGAAACTGCAAGCCTGAAAGCAACTGTCAGGTTTTCAGGAGAAATTGAAGCAAAATACATCGAAATTGAATCCGGCGCTGCATTCAATGGAACATGTAAGATGATCAGTTGAAATAGATTTTATCTTTCTGTTGCAATAATCAAGCAATTAATTTTTTTATTCAACTCTTGAGCATTTACTAAATCTTCAAGGGTAAGGTGCATTCTGTACTTCCAGTAATGTCTGGGATGTGCGGGAATGTTGATTCTTTCTGCATTTTCGTCCACCCTACGGAGTTGGTTTTCAATAGATAGCCAATCTTGTAGCGGTATCACTGCCAGCATGGAAGGCGCTTTCAAGTGATTCAAAATAATTTGTTCGCAAATGGCAGGCTCACATTCAACGGGCGCTATTCCGTCTCTTTTCAGCACTTTGTTATAATATTCCTGGGTTTTTTTACCTTGATTTTCTTGCCACCAGATGCGTAGCGTGGGCATATCGTGCGTAGATGTTGTACATACAGAATGATAGGGCAGGAGTTGCAGATTCGCAAAATCTACATGCGGTTCTTTGGGCATTTGTTCAATCTCTAAACTGAAAATCTGCAATTTATGCATCACTTCCGGTACGCAGTGTGGAATCATACCCAGGTCCTCTCCGCAGGCCAGCATATCTGAGCAAGAGATAAGGGGTATTAATTTCTTATACGCCTCTTCTTTCCAGAACTCGTTGTGCCGTTGGTAAAAATAATTCCAGTATAAGTAATCGAAGGCATATTTGTCGGAATTGTCTAATTCTTGATAGATATATGTGTTTGAGGCGGATATTCTCGGATGAAAGTAGCCCGGTTGTTTTTTGTCTTTGATAAACAACACTTCGTTGCAAACGGCATAAAGCCCTTCCCTGATGATATGGCTCTTTTCATCGTCTTTCCCGGTAAAGCGCCGTTGGATTTTCCGTTGGGTATTGAATTTTTCTTTGGGTGCAAAATGTCTTGATGAAGACCGGTCTAAGTAAATTTGCGCTACTTCTTCCGCGTATTCTCCAAACAGTTCAGGCAGAAATTTTTCATTTATATGCGCATTTGTGAAGCGTTCTAAGGTAAAGTTGAGTCCTGAACTTTCGATTTCATCAACACTCATAGGCAGGGCAGGGCTGAAACAACCCAATAAACCTTGCACCGAATCTTCGGGAATTTCCCAGATACGAAAAAATCCGAGGATATGGTCGATACGATAGGCATCGAAGTAGTCCGACATTTTACGAAAGCGTTTTTTCCACCAGTTGAAGTTGTCTTCTTCCATTCTTTCCCAGTTATAGGTTGGGAATCCCCAATTTTGTCCGGCAAGGGAAAAATCATCGGGAGGCGCTCCTGTTTGGCAATGCGTGTTGAAGTATTCCGGCTCCGTCCATGCTTCGATACTGGTTTTACTGATGCCAATTGGAATATCGCCTTTCAGTACAATTCCACGGGTGTAAGCATAGTCTTTTGCGTGTGTAAGTTGTTGATGTAAGTGAAATTGCAGGTAATAATACAAGGCTATTTCCGAATGATGCGGCTTGTCGGGCAAGCAAAAATTTTCTATGGCTTCGCGGTTGTAGTGGCGGTGTTCCGTCCATGTTTGGAAATCGGAAGTACCGTTGATATCCCTGAGATAGGAATAAGCCGCATAAGGAATCAGCCAGTCTTTGTTTTCTTCGAAAAAAGCGAGAAATTCCGAAGACTTCAAGGTCTTATTTCCGTCCTGGGCATATATTTCACGGAAAAACAGCCACTTGAACCTGTCTACCTGTTCGTAATCCACTTCATCCAAGGTATTTAATTCCTGTTGTTTCCGCTTGTAAAATGCCTGTCTTTCCGGATTGTTCAAGGTTCCCATTGCGTTTAAACGCAGATAAATGGGATGCAAGGCATAAATAGAAACAGCATTATAGGGATAAGAATCCAACCATGTATGGGTTTGCGTCGTATCATTCAGCGGCAGGAGTTGGAGGATTTTTTGGGATGTCAGTTTCAACCAGTCGATGCAGATTTTCAGATCGGCAAAATCGCCGATGCCAAAGCTCTTTTCCGAACGAAGTGAAAAAATGGGAATCACTGTTCCGGCACACTTCCATTCGAATGATTCGCCTCTGAACTGCAGGCCGGAAACAACGAGGATTTCATTTTCTTTTATTTCAGGTCCCGACAGGTAGCGATTCTCTCCTTTTTCCCATTGAACCAAAGATTTATCTTCATTGTTGATAATGCAGAATTTGTATTCGATGGGGTAGGTGAGGGAACTTGCATCCAATAGAACCGACCATTCCGGAAATTTTTCACAACCCATTATCAGGGCTTTGTTTAAATCCCAGTTTCCCAATTCTTCCCGGTTTCCCACAAGCGCTAAACTATGATCTCGTTTTATTTCCGAAGTAAGCGCTTTTATACAAAGTTTTTTGCTGGATTTTACCACCCGCTCGAATTTATCGCAAGGATGGGCAAACCAGCTTTTGATAAAAGCAGAGGAATAGTAAGCCATGTTTTGGGGGCAATTTTGCCAATAATCGACCAAAATATAAGTTTGTTGGGTATCGGAAATGTTCAACTTGTGATTTTTCTGCCATTCCTCGAAAATTAAATCATGATTGGTTTTTAGGAGATAACGGTATTCAAATGTGACCGGCTCATTCGGCAATTCAAGGTCTAATTTCCAGTTTCCATCTCCGGTGTGGAACATCTCTTTTGCAAATGACGTGTTCCAGTCGCCTAATTCGGGCAAAGAACCTATTAAGTATAGCGTTTGTCCCCAAACGGTATGGAAATTGATGTTGAAACTGATATGCATAATTTGTTTTAAATAGTAAAAAAAAAGAAACCCACATTACATTATGCAAGCGTGCATGTTCTGTATGTGGGTTATCTTGTTTTTATTTAACCACAATCTTCAGGTTTGAGATCTGCTTGTTTTTTGCTATGCGGAGGATATAAATTCCCGGATTCATATCTATTTTCGTAAGGAACAATCGATTTGAAGCAAACTCACTTCGTATCAACTGCCCGGAAGCCGTATAGAAAGACAAGTCGGCTTTTCCCGGACTATCGCCCAAATCAATGGTCAATGTTTCTCCTTTTGCAATTGGATTGGGATAAGTGCTGACTTGATTTTCCGGCAGGAGATTTTCTATCCCGGTTGCAGTAGGTGATTGCGCACATGTTTGTTCATACTCCGCATCGTTATAGTTAATTGCAACACAGTAAAAATGCGAACCCGCAGGTGCATTATTGTCCGCGTAATTTGTACCGGTAACAGTATTAATCAGCGTTGCATCTCGGTAGATTTTGTATTTGGAATTAGCATCCATGTCGCCGAAATCCAAATAACCGTTAATATACCAATTAAAATCGCCGCCCTGTATATTAGCTAACGGTATCCAAGAATTGTTGGCATAGACATAATTTCTTCCTTCAGCGGCAGGTCCGACATCCCCTACGGCTACGTTGTCTGAGGGGCTTAATTTGTAGCTGACGCCTATCCATAACTCTTTCCCGGGTTCAATTTTCACAGGGGTTGACAATGTAATTTCAGCCAGATCCCGCTTTGAAGCTATTACTTGTTGATCTATAATGGGTTGTAATGCATTTGGGAGTGTATTTTTGTTTGTCAGCCAAACTTTTATTGCGTATTGACAACTCAGGTTGTATATGTAAAACTGTATTTTTGTCAACCGGCTTCCATACGAATATTGCAAGTCGTTTTCGTTGAATTTTACAGCAGCGATAAAGTTATCGGTCAGCCCATATACAGGATCCGGTTCTATAACATGCGACTTCCACTCATTTATGAAAGGCTTTTCCCATGAAAGTTCGACATTATTTCCCTGTCCTTTATTTACTTTTAAATTTTTTACCGTCAGCGGATAATATTCGCTTCCTGTCACCGATGCATCTCTGCATATCGGTATGGATTCCTTTTCATTATAAATAGCTGTAATACAGTATGAATAAGCACCCGGATTAACATTGTTTTGGGTATAAGTCAGGGTATTTTTGTCAATTATTTTAATCAGCAATTGATTGTTTCTGTAAATATTATATCCGGTAACAGTTTCATTGGGTTTAGTCCAGGACAATTGTACTTTTTGTCCGGAAACGCTTGCGGTCATACTGGGAACCGGTACTTCATCCGGCATCATAAACCGAAAAGAAATCAAGTTGTTTTGTTGGCTGATATTTGTAATCGGTTTTAGTATATGCGTTCCATTCCAGGTAAAAGCTGAGGGTGTAGTGTAGTCGGCAAAAACTGTTTTTCCGGAAGTGCCGGGGAAAGGGCATCCGGCGGAATTGATATCTCCATACGAATATGGACTCGAATTTGGTATTGCCGTTCCTGAAGAGGCACAGACAGTGTATACTTTTTGCGGATGGCCGTTATTGACTATGTTGCCTGTTATATCGGAACCGGTTATGCTTACATGATAAATCAATAAACCCGTGCCGGGAATAAAGCTGTCAAAACCCACTTTTTGTCGATTCTCAAGGATATAATATTCACCCGGTACGGATGTGTTAATTCGATAAGCGACAGGATTTTGGACAGAATTAGGCATGTTTGTGATTGCTTGCGCCGTATTTAGCACAATAGGATTTACCCAACCTAATTGTATTTTTTGGTACATATTGATATGGGCAGGAGAAATACCACTGTTGTTCCATGTGCCTCCGGCCATGATATCCCAATTTCCGGTACCGAGGTAACTACCGCCGCTACCATCACCATCCGCATCATAAAAGTCAGGCGCTCCGAAAACATGTCCCAATTCGTGACAAATTACACCGACGCGGGTAATATTCGAACCTGTATTGTTTCTCAATTCAGGAGAGCAAGAATAGGTCTTTAAGGATTTACTTCCATATTTTCTGGCCATAAAACTCCATTTATGCGACCATATTGTATTAGCGCTTCCACCGCTCTCTTCTCCATATCCGGCAAAGATAAAATGGAAAGTATCAATAAAACCATCGTTGTCGTTATCGTAAATGGCAGGATTGGCCATATTCTTAAAAGTACTGTCGGCAGCTTCGATTGCCAATTCCTGTGGGCGTTTATCATTCCCGTTATTTGTATTATCGTTTTCGCCATAGTATTCAAAATTTCTGGATACTGTGTAGGGGCCAACCAGTGTAACAATCAATTCTAAATTTCCGTAGGAATTTTCGAAATAAAAATCCCTGACGCTTCCTCTTGCCCCGTCGACAGCATAACCTGTCTGGTTCAGTAAATTTTCGAATTCCCCATTGGTCTTTACCAATGACAGGTTCGGAAACTGAATCAAGGCGCAAATAGCGTGCGCAACACCTATAGCGGCCCTTGGGCTGGTTTTGGCTTTTTCTTTTTCACTTTCAATTACCTGCCAGATTCCTTTCAAAGTATTAATCTGAGCAGGACTGTATCGCAGATTTTTAGGGATTGTTTTCAGTTGTTCCGAAGTGTTTGCTGATCGCAAAGTTATTTCCCCGGCGATCAGGTTGGACGGTATCATATTCTCCTCTTCGTCCAGAATGGCATACACGATATATTTTTCCTTGCTGTATAACAAAGAATATCCGTCTTCCGATTCCATCCAGTGGACTTTTTCGTCACCCTTCATATACAAAGAGATCTCATCACCATTCGGTTGCTTTAATTTTATCAGACCAGGGTATGCCGGTGCGGCGTTAATACCTGATGCAAGTACTAAAAACAGGCTTATAAAAAGCGAAATGTAATAATTCTTCATGTGTGTATAATTAAATAATAAGACAAATTTACTGCTTTTTCTTGGAATAACGAAACAAATCAGGAAAAAACTGAATAAAGAGCTTAAATTCAGGCTTCTCAAATCAACTTCATCTCATACGCTTTTCCTATCAATTCGGCCATATTCTTGGCTTTGAGTTTTAGAAGCAGGTTTTTCCGACAGCTCTTCACTGTTTCTACATCGCGGAAAATAAAATCGGCTGTTTCCTTTGACGTATAACCATCTGCCGTGTATTTCAGGATTTCTTTCTCTCGGTCGGTAAGCCAGATTGCTTTTGTGTCTTTTTTTTCTTTCAGCAGGATGTCTATTTCTTCACACAGGAATTGTTCACCTCTGCTTACTGTTTCAATGCCGATAAATATTTCTTCGGGGTCGGCGTTTTTCAGCACATAACCCAATGCGCCGTTGTGCAATGCGTGTTTCGCAATGTTAAATTCCTTGAAACCTGTCAGCATGATGATTTTCAGTTCGGGGTAGGTTTTTGTCATTTCTGCGCAGAAATCTACTCCGTCGCCGTCGGGCAATTCGATGTCGAGCAACAATATGTCCGGCGTTCCCTTTGCCAATCCTTCGCGGCAGGTTTTCAAATCGTAATACTTGCCTGTAATCCGCGCAACACTTGATTCATTTATCATCCTGCTCAAACTTTCTACTACCATTTTGTGGTCGTCAGCAATTTGTACATCTATCATAGCATTATATGTTTTCTGTTTTCAACTCTATATTCGTTTCCGTACCCTTACCGGGGAAAGTGGTGATATCTATTTTACCCTTGAAGGCGGTCACCCGGTCTTTGATGTTTTTCAGCCCGCTCCCCAGTACGACGGATTCCTTGTCGAAGCCGCAACCATCATCGTGAACGGCAAGCGAAACGATGTCGCCATCCTGTATCAACTGCACATTGATGCTTGTGGCGCCGGAGTGCCTGAAGGAATTGTTCACCAGTTCGTAGGCACAGTAGTAAACCACCAGTTCCAGTCTTTCGCCGATGCGCCTGTCTTTGCCAAAGAAATGGAAATAGACATGGGGGAAGAGGCGGCAATAATCTTCCAGAGCGGCTTTCAATCCATAGCGTTCCAAAGAACCGGGCATCATGCCGTGAGCCATACGGCGAATGGTCTCAATACAATTGTCGAGTTGGTCGCGAATGTTGTGCAAATGTTCCACCGTATTGAGTTCGAGTCTCATTGCCGAAAGCATCCCGTTGATACCGTCGTGCAGGTCGCTTGCGAAGCGTTTCCGCTCTTTCTTTTCCCATTCGAAAATGGTATTGGCTACTATGAGTTGCTTTTCCTTCTGTTCGTTTTTTATCTTTTGCCGTAAAATGACCCATATCGCTATCGCCAGAAAAATACCAATAACACCGATGGAAATAAACAGGATGTACTGCTGTTCGAGAGCGGATATGCGCATTTCCTTTTTTTCGGTTTCGTACTTGACGGCCATATCGGACATGCTTGTATGAAAACTCTTTTCGGAATATTGCTCGTTCAACTCCGAATACTTTTTGAAGTAGTAAGCCGCTTTTTCCGTATTGCCCATATAGACATTCGCCAACGCAATATTTTGAGCGATGGCGCGTGATTCGTCGATATTGGTCGAATCCGCCTGCCATGCTTTGAGCGCTTCTGCTTCCGCTTCGGGATAGTGTTTTGTGCTTAAGTGTATGTCGGACAAAATTACCCATGATTTTACATACAAATTTTTGTCTTTCAGGATGTCCGCTTGTTCCATCGCTTCACCTGCGTATTGCAATGCTCGGTCGTAATCGCCTGATTGCAGGTAAATTCTTGCCAGTAGCGCTTTGTTTGTACATTTGTTGATAACGCCACCGCCACCCAAAGTGTCGCTTGATTTCAGCGCGTATTCGAGCGCTTTATCCAAATCGCCCTGCTCCAGATAAAGCGTTGTGTATTCATTATAAATATTCGCTATCCGCCAGGCATAAAGAAAACCATCGGAATGTGATTTTAGTTTTTCGCCGGCTTCGGCTGCTTTGTCTAAATATTGGATGGCTATTTCCGTATTGTTCAGTTTCCGGTACAGTTCGCCCAGATTCGCCAATACGGTTGCAAGACCGTTGTAGTTCTCCATAGCCTCGTATATCGGCAGGATTTTCAGGTAGTAATTTGTGGCGGAAAGGTATTTTCCCTGTAATACGTAGACAAAAGCGGTCAATCCGAGCATTCTCGCTTCGGTTTCTTTATTTCCCAATTCTACTGCGATTTGCCTTGCCTTGTCCAATATGCTATACGCCGTATCATAATTGTTCCTGAAACCATAGGCTACGCCCCAATGGGAATACGTATCCAGCGCGATTTGCTTTTCCTTTAATTTTTCGGCAAGGCGGATGGCTTTCGGGGCATATTCAATCACACTGTCTATTGAAAAACTTGCGTACACAGCTGTAATTGAAGCGTATATATCCAATTCCTGCTTTGGGGTAAGCGATGGGTTTTTGAGCAGGTTTTTCAACGAATCGCATCGCAGTTCATGTTGCTTGTTTTCATCAGAAGCCGACATTCCGCCGCATACCAATATAGATGCGAGCAGAAATAGATACCGTAAAAAATGAAAAAACCGCATATCAATCATCATAAATTAAATGAAACAAAAGTCGCCACAAAGTTATAACATTTTGTCCGGATTTCATATCACCCAAAAGAGTGAAAATGTCAACCGGACTGAAAAATCACCCTTTTGGGTGACCGATTATTTTTACAAGATTAAGAAGATTTACAGGATTAAATCTTGGTAATCAAGTGAATCTTACTAAAATCATGGTTCAAAACAATTGAAATAATAAAAAAATGACTACATTTGCAATTTATAAATCGAATCCCGACTCCCCCTTCAAGGGGCTGCGGGGTATATTCATTTTACGTATGAAACAAATATCCATCCTCTTGGTTTTATGCTGTACCGTCAGCTTGGCCTACTGCCAAAACTACCGGCAGGAAGCGGACAAGTGCTTAGTGGCAGGCGACTATGAGTGTGCCAGAAGAAATCTTCGATTACTCAGAGAAAACGAACCCATAGACGTCACCCAAGAGCTTCAAAATGTGGAAGTCTGCATAAAAGCCAGCACTTTGGCCGATTATTTTTTTGAAGAAAAAGAATACGAAAAAGCGGCGCAGCAATACGACAAAATACTGAAACTGAACCCAAAAGACACGCACGCCAAATCACGGAAAAGTCAGTGCGAGAAGGCAAGCGCTCCGCCCGCTCGCCCCTCCTCCGGCGCTAACTACACCGAAAGGGTAAGTGGAACAAGTATCGACATGGTCTATGTCGCGGGCGGCACATTCACCATGGGCTGCACCGCCGAGCAGGGCAGCGACTGCTATGATTGGGAAAAACCGGCGCATCGGGTAACGGTCAGCGATTTTTACATCGGTAAATACGAAGTCACGCAGGCGCAGTGGAAAGCAGTGATGGGCAACAATCCGAGTTCTTTCAAAGGCGACAACTTGCCGGTAGAGAACGTCAACTGGGACGAAGCAATGGATTTTTGCCGGGAGCTAAGCCGATTGAGCGGCAAAAAATACCGTTTGCCGACGGAAGCGGAATGGGAATATGCTGCCCGCGGGGGCAAGGAAAGCACGGGCGCCAAGTACAGCGGCAGTTCTTCTCCCGACAGGGTAGCGTGGTACGACAGCAACAGCACCCACCCTGTCGGAACGAAGGCAGCCAACGAGTTGGGCATTTATGATATGAGCGGGAATGTTTATGAATGGTGCAGCGATTGGTATGGCGCCTATAGCAGTAGTTCACAGACCAATCCTACAGGCGCTTCATCAGGCTCTCGCCGCGTGATTCGTGGCGGTAGCTGGTACTTCGATGCGCAGGGCGTACGGGTTCCGTATCGCGACTCCTCGCCCGACGATCGCAACTACATTTTGGGCTTTCGCTTGGCCTCCAGTTCAAAATAGTCAAGGCAAGTTTGTTTTGCCAAAAGGCGAAGGGAGGGACGACCGGAGCAAAAGGGCAAAACAATAAAATACCGCCGAAGGCGGTCGATTTTAAAATTAGAAAAGCAGGCGCTGGTCAGGACACACTTCACACCTTCCCATTTGTTCGGCGGATTCGTTTGTGCCGAGCGAGCGCCGCAAAAGGCTAAATCTTTTTTTGAGGCGCTATTCGCCTGAAAGGCGAAATTTTCATAACCGCAGGCAAGCGATAGCGTAGCCTGCGGAAAAAGTGAGAATACAACTCACTGCCTGAAAGGCAGGACTGGTGCGAAAAGTCCTGCCTTTCAGGCAGTAGTTGTTGTGTGGCGTTTACTCCCGCAGGTTGCGGCTAACGCCTTACCTGCGGTTATGAAGATATTGCCTTTCAGGCAAAACCGGCAAACAATTTATTTTGCAAAAAAATAGCACCTCAAAAAAAGTTTTAGCCGTTTTAAACGAGATTTTAAAAAATTCATTTATCTTTGCAATTGGAAAGTATTTTTATATTTTTCAAATACCGCCATTTAACCATAATATTAATTAAAATTTGACAAGGTTTAGCACGATGAAAAATTTTGGTTTAGTATTTTTTGTATTGATTCTCGCTTTTCTGTCAGCTTGTTACAAAGAAGAGGTTGTGAACCTGAAAGCGGATTTCGATTTGACCGTAGTCGATAATGACTATACAGTTCCGGTTGAAGTTTTTATTGGAAACAACAGTTTGGGGGCTGACCGGTACGAATGGACTTTTGAAGGTGGGATTCCGGAGACTTCTACTCAGAAGCAGCCGGAAAATGTGTGGTATAGGAATGCCGGTACGTATCGGATAGAATTAAAATGCTGGTATCAAGAGCGTTACGACAGTAAGGAAATCACACTGACATTGGATTCGGCTATTACAATAGCTTTTGATGCGGAGATATTGAAAAATGCCTTTGCGCCCGTTTCGTTGCAAATCAGCAACCGTTCTTCCGGCGCCTCATTTTACAGATGGACTTTTGAAGGCGGGATTCCGGAAACAAGTGAAGACAAATATCCACCCTTGGTTGTTTACGATAATCCAGGAGAATACACGGTTCGTTTGATTGCCGGCAACGAAAGTGAGGCAAAAGAAATCGTAAAAAACATCTGGGTTTTGCCTCGTATGGAAATAGATTTTACGGCCACCTTATCTTTTGAAGATGAAGACAAAGAAGCGCCCGCTCATGTCTTTTTAGAAAGCCTGGCAACGGGGGCGTTGCGGTACAAATGGAAAGCCGAAGGAGGTGTAATAGAAAATGACACAGCACGCAATACATCCGTTTATTTCCAACATCCGGGGATTTTCGCGATTATGCTCGAAACGGACAATGACAAAGAAATCAAACAGATGGAAAAAACCATAGAATTGCTTCCCAATACCAATCTGTTGTCATTGGAAAATGTGCGCTTGGGCATTAATTCCGCCAAACTCGACGGGATGTTTTTCTCGGGTTATTTGAAAAAAATACTGAAAGAAGAAGAGATTGAGGATGACGAAACCTTGGGAGAACAGGTCGATTGGGTGTTCTTTGGGTTAAACAGCCGTTTCAGCTATTGCCGTTTCCTGTCGCCCGATTCCGCTAATCTGTTTACTTTCAGACAAATTCCCCATGCAAAAAAGACATATATATGCAATGATTTAAAAAAATCTACATTGCAATTTTCCGTGGCCGATTTTGAAGCGATGAAAAATGATGTTCCGTTGCGTTCCTTGGATATTCGGTCGAACGATACCGGCAAATTGTTTTTCGAATTGAGTGAATTGCCTCGCCTGATTCTGTTTGAAACGGAAGATGGGCGAAAAGGTGCAGTAAAAATTAACAAGAAAACTGAAAATGGAACCGATTCATATATTGAAGCGGATATAAAAGTGCAAAAAGAAAAAATGTGATTGATAAATTGATGAACGCATGAAAAAATTACTAATCTATACAATAATTGTCGTGTGCGGGAATGTTTCCCTATTTTCCCAGCAAATCGACCTGACCAAACCCAAAGATATGGTAACAAAGGATAAATGGTTGTCTATCAACGGCGGATTTTCTGCCAGTTCCATTTATTATACAGGAAACGAACCGAATATGAGAGATCCGTTTAATTATTTCCTGTCGGGAAATGTCAATTTCAATATCATGGGCTTAATAGATATGCCCTTTAGTTTCAATTTTACCAATTCCGGCGCCAACTATGCCTATCCGACCATGCCTAACCGCTTGAGTCTTCATCCTAAATACAAATTTTTAACCGGTCACATCGGGGATGTTTCCATGAATTTTTCCCCCTACACGCTGAATGGTCACCAGTTTACCGGCGTCGGATTGGATGTGGAACCCAACAATCCTTTCAAATGCAGCATCATGTATGGGCGTCTCCTGAAAGCGGTAGAATTTGGAGAAGGGAGGAATGAGGTGACGGCTGCCTACCAGCGGATGGGGACGGGCATTCATCTGCGCTATGAAAAAAGCCGGTATCGATTGGCCGCCTCATTGTTTGCCGCAAAAGACAAGGAAAACTCATTGCTTTGGAAACCAGATAGTTTGTTGATTTTTCCCAAACAAAACCTGGCGGGCAGTTTTACGGCCGGCTTTGAATTGTTGAAGAACATGCAGTTGACGGCAGAATACGGAATCAGCCATATCAACCATGATATTCGGTTGAAAACAGATGAAAAAGAACAGACTTATCATGCCTTTAAAATGATGCTTAACTATACCTTTCTGAATAACACGCTTGGAATCGGTTATGAACGAATCGACCCCGAATACCGGACATTGGGCGCCTATTATTTCAACAATGATTTGGAAAATATCACGCTCAATTATGCCCGCCCTTTTTTCAACAACAAGGCAACCATAGCGCTATCCGGTGGCGTACAGCGGGATAATCTGAAAAAAGAAAGTGAATCCGAAACGAGACGTTTTGTTTTTTCTGCCGACGCCGCTTATTCGGCTTCCGACAAATTGAATTTTTCCGCCGCTTATACCACATTTCAAACACACATGAATCTCCGGTCGCAGTTCGATTACATCAATGAACTTACGCCTTACGATAATCTGGATACCCTCAATTTCACACAGTTATCTCAAAATGTCAATTTTAATACGGTTTATATATTCGGACAAAAAGAAAGGCAACAGCAATTGAATTTATTCCTGAGCTACCAAGAAGCTGCTGACAAACAGGGAGATATTATTCCGGATGGCGCTTCTTCGCTTTTTTTTAACACCTCTTTGGGGTATGGGCTGCAATTGGCTCCGCAAGGACTCAATATTAATTTCAGTCTGAATACAACCAACAGCCGGATGGACAAACAGGAAATGTTTATCGCCGGCCCTTCGTTGGGAATAACCGCGCAGCTTTTCAATAAAAAGGTCAGTTCGGGAATTGTAGGCTCTTACAATTTGAATTATCTGGCCGGAACAAAACAAAATGAAGTATGGAACTTACGCTTTAATGCGTCATATGTGCTGTTGAAAAAGCATAGTTTAGCTGTTTCGGCGATTTACCGGAACAACGCTTCTTTCAACCAATCTACTATTCAGGCCCGTTCAAACGGATTAACCCTCAATGCTTCCTATAGTTATAAATTTTAACCGATTTAATGAACTCATACACATGAAACAGAAAGTTTTATTTATCGTTTATTTGTCTTGCATATCAATTTTTCAGGCCATGGCGAATCCGGCGGAAGAAAAGGATATGTCAAAAGAAACAATTGCAGCCACATTTGCAGAATTGGATGCGCAGAATAAGTATACGGAACAGCTAAGCCATGCGGACATGAATGTTTTGCCGCTCGGCATGAAGAAAACCGTCAGTAACAACGAATTTTCCGTTGCAATCAGTAATGCCAAACTCTACGGGAATTACGCCGAGCTTACCGTCTTTGCCCGGATGCGGATTGACCAGCATAAAGAACCTATTTTTTTCGCGGCGAAGGATGTGAAATTTTCATACGAAGGCGGATTTGTAGGGGATGCCACGCTTGCTTTAATCGGCGATATTGACATTAAAATAAACGACAACAGCACTTTGACCCTGCATGGAGGCAAGTTTGATTCCACGACAGGAACGGTATCCGGCAACAAAATAACCGCAATGTCTGTCGATTGTTCCGGCTTCAAGGAGTTGTCGGTCAGCGCAAGTTTAACTTTTTCGAAAGATTTTATTACGCGGGTATCCGCATCCGGAGCGCCGGAAAGTGCGCCGGTCAGCGCCGATTTTTTTGTCGTAGTCAACGATTGGAACAACTTACTGGTGGAATTGTCTTTTCCGCGTTTCCAGATAAATGGCCTGGAAGGTTTCGCATTCGACCTTTCCAAAGCTGTGTTTGATTTCAGCGACTTTGAAAATTCGAAAAGCGTGCATTTTCCGGAAGGATATGCAAATAAATACTTGGTCTCCGGCGATCGGGAACTTTGGAGAGGTGTGTATGCGCAAAATTTACAGGTCACACTTCCCAAGGATTTTTCCAAAGACGGAAGCCCTGCCTCTTTTTCCGCGCAAGATTTATTGATCGACGACAATGGGATAAGCGGAAAGTTTGCGGCTGAAAACATTTTGCCTATCGACATCGGCGATGCTTCAGGCTGGGCATTTTCCATTGATAAATTCTGGTTGGAAATGGAAGCGCACAAGATTACGCGCGGGGGATTTGACGGTCTGATCGGACTGCCGGTTTCCGACTCCATCCGTTTGAATTATTCCGCCCAAATCATGGGCAATAATAAATACCAATTGATTGCTTCACCCAGAGACTCGTTGTCGTTTGATATGTTTTCGGCTAAGGCCGTATTAAACGCCAATTCATCCGTTACCATCAGTATGATTGACGGGAAATTTCTCCCGGAAGCAAACCTGAGTGGCTACATGACCATTGATACACCGCTTACCGATTCGGGGGATACCGGTTCAGGGAGCGGTAAGGCAAAGTTGGAGAACATTGAGTTTCGCGAATTGCGCCTCATGACACAGGCGCCTTATCTGTCGGTCGGTGAAATGGGTTATAAAGGCGAAATCAGGTTGCTGAATCTGCCGGTCTCCATTTCGGATGTTGCTTTGACGTCCGGGAACAAAGAGGCAGCTTTGGGATTCAATATCAACCTGAATCTGGATGAGCAGTTTGTTTCGGCAAGCACACGTTTGATTGTCTCGGCGACTTATGTTACGGAGAATAACCGGAGTAAGTGGAAATACAAAGGCGTGTCTATTGGTGATATCTCCATTGATAGTGAGATTGCAGGTATCATGAAACTCAACGGCAAATTGAAATTGATGAATAACGACCCGGTATACGGTGACGGTTTTGCCGGCGATATCAGTCTTAAATTTACTTCGGTAGTGGCGGGGCTTGAATTGAGGACTTCCGCCGCATTCGGGGAAAAGGATGGTTCGAGGTACTGGTTTGTTGATGGTTCCATCGGACTTCCCACTCCCATACCGATTGTCGGCGCTTTGGGAATCAATGGTTTTGGGGGCGGGCTGAGCAAAGGCATGAAGCGCGTCACCAATGAAGGCTTGGGGGTATCCCGAACCGGCTGCGGATATCTTCCCGATAAAAACATGGGATTAGGCTTGAAAGCGGCCGTACTGTTTAAGACAACATCAGGAGATATTGTATCCGGAGAAGCGTCTTTCGATATCATATTCAATATATCCGGCGGAGTCAATTCGATAGGTTTTTACGGTTATGCGGAATTTTCGGCTGATATTCCTGCCTTGGGCAATTTGCAGGCTGAAATTACCTCTCACCTGAAAAACTATGTAGACCTTGAAAATGATTTTGTTAAGGGCAGTATTGAGAAAATGAAACAATTGGAAAAAACCAAACAGGAAAATCCTTCGGAAGCCGCCAAACAAACCACCAATGCCGAGGCGAAAGCGAAAGACGCCAACATGGCGGCGGCAGTGGGCATCCTGTATAATTTCTCAGAACACACCCTGCATGCCACTTTCGATTTTTATATCAATGCCGCCGGTGGTATGTTGCGGGGTACCGCTTCGAATAACCGGGCCGGTTACGGCGTATTGCACATAAGCCCGCAAAAATGGTATATCCTGATGGGAACTCCCGACGACAAAATCGGCTTGGAGTTAGGTATTCCGGGTATCGCCACCGTCAGGGCTGATTCTTACTTTATGATGGGCGACGATATTCCCGATTCACCGGGGCCTCCGGGAGAAGTAACCGACATTTTGAGTAAACGAGGTGAAAGTTACGATTACATGCGGGATTTAAATAGCCTGCGATCGGGACAAGGTTTGGCTTTCGGCGCCTCTTTGGGTTTCAGTACCGGTGATTTGAATTTCCTGATTCTCTATGCGCATTTCGAAGCGAAAACCGGTTTTGACGTTATGATAAGAGACTACCGGGAAGCGCAATGCCGGGGACACAACGGCCCTATCGGAATTAATGGCTGGTATGCCAACGGTCAGGCATACGCCTATTTGTCGGGAGAGTTGGGCGTCAAGGTAAACCTGAAATTCTTAAAAGGCAAATATCCGATTATCAAAGGCGCTGCCGCGGTTCTACTGCAGGCGAAATTACCGAATCCTACCTGGTTTGGAGGTGCTATGGGTGTGCAATTCAGTCTGTTAAACGGTTTAGTTAAAGGAGATATGCGCTTCAAATTCAGTATGGGTGACGAATGTGAAATCATGTTCCCCGGTACAAGTCCTTTGGATGTTACGATGATTAGCGACCTGAAACCATCGGCCAATGCGTCGGATGTGGATGTCTTTGCGGCGCCCCAGTTGGCGCTGACTACGCCCGAACAAAAGACATTTAAGGTAGACGAAGATGAAGGTGAAAAGTTATACCGGATATCGCTCAATAAATTTACCGTCAAAGACAATGGGCAAGAATTGCCGGGAGAAATCAAATGGAATACCGACCGGACAATCGCCACTTTTTACTCGCATGAGGTATTGCCTCCCAGCAAGACTTTGAGCCTTGAAGTCGCCGTCGGTTTCGAAGAATATGTAAACAACAGATGGTCGATTGTTTATACTTCCGGGCAGAAAGCGGAAGAATTACGTTCCCTGAGTTTCTCTACCGGTGAAGCCCCGGAATATATTCCCTTGCACAACATCGAATATTCCTATCCTGTCATCAGCCAGCAATATTTTTATCCGTCGGAATCAAGCAAAGCATACGTGCAGTTGAAACGCGGACAATCCTACCTGTTCCCTCCCGGATGGAACTATACCGTAGAAATAGACCGGCCGGGAAAATCGAAAAAGGGAAACTTCACCTACAATTCCGGAGACAGAATAGTAAACTTCGACGTTTCCGATTTGACCAGAAGCCAGGCGTATGCAATTGCTTTCTATTGCGCCCCTTCCGGTGGTGCGACAGGCAGTAATTCAACTGAAATCAAAGAAACGCTACTATTGAACGAAGATGAAAATACAGTCGTACAATATGGGGCGACAGCGAGCGATGTCATTCAGGCAGGAGCGGGTAAATTGATTCTTGATTATAACTTTTCTTCCAGCAAATATCAATCGTTCAAGGACAAGGTAAAAGCCATGAAGACCGGCGCCTATCAAGTTGAAAAGATCGGCTCAAACATTATCGGCTTAGGCTGGCAAATACAAGATATGGCCGAAGGATTTGATGAATCCGAAATTTTCGGGACGGAAGAAACAGGGAATAAACCCCTGATTACCGCTGTGGCTACTTTATCGGACGATCATTACAAAAACTCAATTTATCCTTTGATTTATGCCGATTATCCCGTTTCGTCGGCCTTGCGTCTTTTCCGCGATGGCGACGCGTTGGGCATTCCGCCGATCTATGCCTTTGGGAAATGGATAGAGATGGGCAAATTCCCGATTCGATATGAATTGCCCAAGTATTATCTTCGTGATTTCTCCGAGTTAAGGGACAGATATGTGAACGCGGGACTTTTGAATCATCCTTTAGCCCTGGCGCCTTATTTTCCCGACATCGCTTCCGGAAATTATTCGGCCATACTGCAATATGTGCTTCCGGGGGGAGAAGAAGGCTCAAGTCTTGAATTTAATTATAAAATCAATAAACAATAAAAAAATATGAAAACCAATATCCATATCTATTTAAGCCTGCTTTTTTTCCTGATTTCAGGTTTTTCCCTGATTTCCGCCCAGCAAACCGACAGTGTCGGCGTACAACTGCAGGCGCATCCGGGGAAGGACCGTATTTATCTGCGATGGCTGATTGACGATGCGTACACCTGGAGCAAAAGCCTGAATACAGGCTATACAATTGAACGATATACCATTAGAAGGAATGGAAATATATTGCCGGAACCGGAAAAGAAACTACTTACACCTTCCCCCTTATCGGCAGCGCCGGAAGAAGACTGGGAGGCTACGGCGCTACAAAACCAATATGCCGCCATCCTGGCTCAAGCCTTGTTTGGAGAAGATTTTGAAGTCAGTGGATTCAATTCCGGCAATCTGATCAGCGACCTGATCAATGCTGCGGATGCTGCAAAGCAACGTTACAGTTTTGCCTTGTATGCCGCCGACTTGTGTTTTGAATGTGCCTGTTTAGCTGGATGGGGGTACGAAGATAAAGACGTTTTGCCCGGTGAATTTTATTTGTACCGCGTAATTCCTACCGGATTGTTGGAGCAGGGATTTCCCGTCAGATACGGCTTCAGGTATACCGGCATTGATGAATACAACGAACTGCCGCGTCCTACCGACCTGAAAGCGGAATTTGGGGATAAATCGGTGCAAATATACTGGAACACTTCACTGTACCGCGAGATATTCACGGCCTATCAAGTCGAAAAATCGGAAGATAACGTTCATTACGAGGCTTTGGGAATGCCCTATACGTCTTTGGATGACAGGTCTTACATTATGTATATCGATTCTTTAGCGGAAAATGATAAACTTTACTATTACCGGATACGCGGACTCTCCATTTTCGGAGAAAGCAGCGAACCTTCCGATACCCTGTCGGGAAAGGGCGCCGAAGTTTTACAGATAGCGCCGGTCATAAGCCGGACGGCCATCCTCGAATCGGGCGCTGCCGAAATCGAATGGATTTTCGACGAAACAACCAACCACCTGATTCGCTCATTCGACCTGATAAGAGCCGATGTGGAATCAGGCCCTTATGAAACGGTACATGCTGCTATTCCGCCGGAAACCCGTTCGGTGACTTATCTCGGACTCAAACCGTCCAATTATTTCCGGATTGTCGCCAACTCTCTCGGCGGAAAACAAACCCGCTCTTATCCCGTTCTGTTGATGCCGGTCGATTCCATTCCGCCCGATGCACCGCAACAACTTACGGCTATCGCCGATACCACAGGCTTGGTTTACCTGAAATGGAATGCCAATAAAGAAGCCGATTTGAACGGATACAAAATCTTTCGCGGAAACCGGAAAGGAGAAGAACTGATTCCTTTGACGCCGGATTTGGTGAAAGGGATACAATATGTCGATACGGTCAACCTGATGAATCTGAACACCCATGTTTACTATGCGGCCATCGCCTTGGACAACCGTTATAATCAATCTGCTTTTTCGGAAATAGTAGCAGTAGAAAAGCCTTTGAAAGTCAAACCGTCTCCTCCTTTGTTTGTCGGTTTCGAATCGGAAAGCGACGGTATCTCCTTGCGTTGGATTCCTTCGCCCGACTCGGAAGTAGCCCTGCATACCCTCTACCGCAGGGAAGAAAATGCAAGGGAAAACAAAGCGCTGAAAACTTTCCCAAAAGCAGACACAGCAACGGTATACCGCGATAGCGAAACCGAAGGCGGGAAAGTATATATCTATACCCTTACGGCAAGCAGCAAATGGAAGGTGGAATCCAATCCGTCGCCGGAGTTCAGGATTTCCGCGCTTCCTTCCGGCCGGATACAAGCCTTGAAGAATTTACAGGCCTCTATCGATCGGGAGAAAATACAAATCCGGATTCGCTGGACAAGCCTTACGCAAGGAAAAGTGAAAAACTGGAAAATTTACCGTTCGGAAAATGAAAACAAACTTTCTATATGGAAAGAATTACCTGTTGGAGAAACGACCCTCTGGGACAATCTTGAATTGAAAGTAGGCAATACTTATAACTATATGGTGATGGCTGTGATGAACGACGGCGGCATTTCCAATCAAGAGCAAACAAGCATCATTTATTGATTTTAATTATGAAAAAGATTCTATTTATACTATTGGCCTTATCCTTTTTTCAAGGAATGCAGGCGCAACGCTACCGGATAAACCTGGCGCTCCATTTCAGGACCAACGACAAACACATGGAATGTAGTACACGTGCCAATGTCACGATTACGTATGCTGACGGAAGCACAGACACAAGAACCTATACGGTACCGGGCGAAATGAACGAAAACCGGTCACACATGGAATACGACATCATCTATACCGATAAGATAGTGAGAAAAATCAATTGTGTTGGTACCCATAGAGATAATACAACGGGATTTTGGACAAAATGTAAGGACCATTGTAGCGGATCGGCCGGAGGGTATATTTACGATTCCGATTATCCATGTGTAAACAAAAGGTACACTAAGTTTTTCGGGAAAGATGATGGCGGCACTTATATCGACATGAAAATAACGCCGGTCAATTTTTCCATCGACTACAGCGCCAATGGTCTTGTATTTAAAGATGGAGAAAAAACTTTGCCGGACACGAAAAAAATTAAACTGACAGCGCCGGCAGGCTATCACAAAAGTGTTTATCATTGGACATACCTGATATCAGGCGGTGGCGGCAGCGGCGATGTTCCGGCTGCGTTTCAATCGGCCGACGGCTCTTCCGTCGAATTCAGCGGCAACGAGCTGATATCCAATTTTATTGATTTTGTCAATATGGGAAAAAATATAGCATTTCAAATTGATTATGGATGTGGCTCCACGAATACGCAGTCTTTGACGCCCACTATCTGTGCACCCGAAATTGTATCGGCTGAAGGTATTCCGCTTTCCTGCGGCGAAGATGCATCCGGGCAGTTCCGTGTGGAACTGAGTCGGCCGTTTTATCCGGAAGAAATTCCGAATTTTACAGTAACAGCGCAATACACTTTAGACCATTACGACGATTTTCATTACGGGAAAAGTTACCTGAAAATAGACCCGGAAAATCCTAAAATAGTTACTTTTCCTCATTTCGACCGGCCGGGAGCAGAACTGTGGCCGATTCCTCCCGGTATTTTCATGATTGATCTGACGGATTACTTCAGAGATGAAAAATTTGGCGCTTACACCGATGATTCGGGGCAGTTCAGCTGGTCGAACATAGAAATCAAGGCGCCGGTGCCGGTTGAGTTCGACGGGGCTATCACAATTACCCCTATCACTTGCCCCGGAGGCAGCGACGGCGCTATCACCCTGAAAGCCAAGGGCGGTAACGAAAACTATATCGTGAAATTGTTCTTGTACGGCGAAGACGAACCTTTTCTTGTATCGGAGCCTTTTCAGGGGGAAACTACCATTAGCGGCCTCTCCGAAAACGACTACGACATTTACCTGTACGATACGGCCGGTTGTAAGGCCGAAGGATTCGAACCGGTATTGATTGAAGGCCCGGATGAATATTTCGAAATACACACGGTGAGTATGGAAACGGCAAGCCTTGATGAAAATTTACAGGAAGAAAGCAACGGTTCTATCCGGATTGTGCTTTACAATGAATACAATTCCTACCATTATATCTGGCGGGCGGGAGATAAGGACGGCGCTGTTTTATTAGACGAAGAAAGCGATGACAATGCCTCTACCTTGGAAAATATTAATTCCGGGACTTATTACGTGGAAGTTATCAATCCCAACGGCTGTTCCATTGACAGCCTGATTGTTCTCCCGCGTGCCCCGGATATTACTTTTTCGATTGTTCAGACTGCGAATATCTTCTGTTCCGGCGATAATACCGGAGAACTTGAGGCTACGGTCACGGGTGGCGTAGCGCCTTACACTTATTCGTGGTATGCTGTTGATGAATATACCGGGGAGAAGACCCCTACAGGCTCCGACAGTCCTGTTTTATCGGGCATAACAGCCGGTGGTTACCAGTTGAGCATACAGGACGCCAATGGTTCAAAAGCCCGGTCACCTATCGTTTACCAGACCGAAGAAAACCCTATTTCCGCCGTTTTTGATACCCAATATTTAAGTTGCTATTCCGATGCAAACGGCTTTTTGGAAATCAGCGTCAGCGGCGGCACCGCCCCTTACACCTATCTCTGGGGTAACAGCAGTACGGGAACCAGAATCGAAAACCTGAGCGCCGGCAGTTACGAAGTAATCGTTACCGATGCTGCCGGATGTTTCCGGCGATTTGTCGGCGTCGTATCCGCCCCTTCCCGGTTAAAAATGAGTCCGAGTATCGGCCATCCAAGCTGCGCTGGAGCCGCTAATGGGTATATCAACTTGACTATTTCCGGCGGAAACGCCCCGTATTCCATCGAATGGTCGACGGGAAGCGTTCAACCCAATCTATCCGGTTTAAGCGCCGGGGAATACCATGTGAAAATTACCGACGGCCATCTTTGCGAAATACTGAACGAAACTTTCATTTTGGATGAGCCGACAGCCATCAGCATTACACAAACTTATTACAAACCGGTAACTGCTTTTGGTCAAACCGACGGGATGTTTTCCATATCCATCGAAGGCGGCACCACTCCTTATACCATTACTTGCGTTCGAAACGGTTCGCAGTCCATCTCATCTCAATCGCGTCAGGTACAGAGCGATGGCTCTGTATTGGTAAATTACGCCAATCTGTCTGTGGGCGATTATGTAGTAAGCCTTACCGACCGGAATAACTGTTCGGCGGACTTTTCGATTACCGTCAGCGAACCGCCCCCCTTGTCGGTAAACATACAGGAAACGCATCCTATCACTTGTTACCGGGATAGCGACGGCGCTTTGCTTGCCGTGGGACAGGGTGGAGAAACCGATTCCCCCATACCCTACCGCTACGAATGGTATCGCGTTGAAGGATATCAAAGAATGCTCCTCTCGACAGGAACAAACAGCCTGTCCGGCCTGTCGGAAGGTGTTTATACGGTAAAAATAACCGATAAAAACAATATTTCCGTATTTTCCCCGGATTACAAACTGCTTTCTCCGGATACCCTGACCCTGGGATTCGATATTGAAGACGTCACTTGCGCAGGCGGGAGCAACGGTTCTATTGTTTCGCTCGTAGACGGCGGGGGCGGCGTATATTCCTATAGTTGGAATTCGGGTGAAACCAGTCCGGCCATTTTTGGAAAAAGTTCCGGTACCTATCAGTTGACTGTCACCGACGATCGCGGATGCAGCGTTTCGAGCAGCGCCGAGATCATGCATCCGGTTGATTTTGCCATCAACTACGAGGTGATGCCCCTGTCCTGTTACGGCAATGACGACGGCGCTATTTATCTGGAAATTGTCGGCGGAAATGCGCCTTACGAGTTCTTGTGGTCAAACGGTTCGGACGATCCGTTTGTCGAATCGTTGGCGCCGGGCGCCTATAGCGTTTATATAACAGACGCAAAAGCTTGTATTACAGATACTACCTTTGTTATTCCCGCCTTAGATTCGATTAAGGTATCGCTCCTCGAATTGAAGCAACCCATCGGGTTTGGTTATTCCGACGGTTCGATAACGGTAGAAATAAGCGGCGGAAACACGCCACCTTATCACAACATTGTCTGGAGCAATGCCGCCGGTGATACCCTGACGGCAGAACCGGCTGTATACACGGACAACCAAGCCGTTTCCGTTCTGAAAAACCTGCCGGAAGGTTATTATTACCTCCGGATAGAAGACGTTAACTATCCGCTTGCCATAGAATGGGATTTGGATCCCTGCGGTTGTATGGACAGTCTGTCTTTCTACATGCCTCAACCGCCGAAATTGGAAGTAAGCATACAGCAACAACGCGAGATACTTTGCTTCGGGTCTAACGAAGGCGCCATCACATCTTCGGCCGAGGGCGGCGTACCTTTCACAGCAGGACTGCCTTATCTCTATGAATGGGAACGGGATGGACAGGCATACGTTTCAGGTCTTACCGACCTCACCGAATTAATCGCCGGTGTGTACCGGCTTAAAATCACGGATGCGAACGGCATCTTCGCCCTGTCCGACCCGGTCGAACTGAGCCAGCCCGACAGCCTCTCCCTCCGGTTTGCCACGGCAGACATCAAATGCAGCCGCGACCAGACCGGCTGGGCCGAAGTTACCGTCTCCGGTGGTGTGGAACCGTATACTTACGAATGGTCGAACGGCGGAACCGCCTCCCGCATCGAAAACGTGTCGAGGGGTAAATACATGGTATGGGTGCGCGACGCCAATAACTGCGAAACGACAGGGATTGTCGAGATCGTACAGGCAAATTCCATCATGGTCAAAGCCGAACTGACACAGCCGTCCTGCTTCGGCGGCTCGGATGGCCGAATCAGCATCACGCTCTCCAAAGGCGAACCCCCTTACAGTTACAGTTGGGAAAGCGGACTGCAATCGCTCGTTTATACCGGTCTTGCCAAAGGTTCCTATACCTTCACGGTCAGCGATGTACACGAATGTGGATACGAAGTGGAGACTTACGAACTGGGTGAACCGGAACAGTATTTCGTTGATTTGGGCGCCGACAGGGAATTGTGCAAAGGCCAGACACTGACCGTCAAAGCAAGCGCTCCCGTATCCGCTCATTCCTATACCTGGTTTGGCCCCGGCGGGCAAACGCTGCATACCGGCGAGGAATTTACCCTTTCGGAAGCCGGGACTTACCGCGTAGAAGCCGTCACCGACAAAGGATGTGCTATCAATGGGAAAATCAACATTACCCGTGACGACCGGGATATCTCGGCCGACTTTATGGTTGCCACAAAAGTTCCCATTTACGAAGAAGTTTATGCCGTGAACATTGCCTTCCCGGAACCCGAATCCATCGAATGGGTACTCCCCGAAAAAAGCGGGTATGAACTCATTGCCCAAAATGACCAGGTACTGACCCTTATTTTCAGTGAATACGGAGAATTTACCATTGGCATGAAATGCTATTCCGGCAATTGCTGGGAAACCGTCTACAAAACCCTTACCGTGATGGATAAAATCGACATCCCGGATTACGAGGATGCCGACGAACCCATGCTCAAGTCCTTTACCATCAGCCCGAATCCGGCAGAAAGCTTCTTCTTTGTGAGCATTGAGTTGAAAGAGGCCTCCCCGGTAGACCTCTACCTGATCAATACCGGCACCGGCGCTGTTGTGGCGTCGAAACGCTTAGAGGGCAGCAAAGATTACCGGGCGCAGTTCTCCGTACCCCTTTCCCGGCAGGGAACCTATGTGCTCAGCCTGCTATCACCGAAAGCAAAAGCTGTCCGGAAATTGATTTTGTAATAAAATTACCATTAAAAACATATGAAAACCATGTCGGTCAACAAAAATAAAACAAGCCATATCCTGAGTGTCTTCCTCCTGCTGCTTGCCGGGGGATTCAGTATTTCCGCACAGGGCCAGGTCAGCCTCCGTGCTTCCTACCCGGTGCAGGCAGCCGCTTTCCTGCGCCCGCCTTACAGCCTGTACCTGTCGGATTATGCCGGCCCTACCCGCGACATCGTTGTCCTGACCCTGCTCAACCGCGATTTGCAGCAGGGCGATGTGGATGTCCGGCTGCATGTCGGCATCCATGCCGGCAGCAACCTGCAGCTGGAGACCCGCGATCAGAATGTGTTGCCTGTTTTCCGGCTCTCGCCGGGCGTTCCCATCCAAATCGGGTCGGCCGACCTGTCACCCTATTTCCAGACCGGGAACCTCTCCGTTTCCGGGGCTTTCGACGGTCATTTCCCGGAAGGGATGCTGGAACTCTGTTTCACCGTGTATGAA
>JAITQA010000120.1 GCA_031289145.1 Dysgonamonadaceae bacterium
AAAAGCATTGAAATCCGCAAAGACTTAACCGACGAATGGAAACGGCGCGGATTGGAGGAAGGCGTTCAGTTTGCTACGCTCACCGATATTATTTACCAAACTTGGGCAGGCAAAACAGCCAAAGAATACAAGCAATTCAAAGGATTGAAAAAAGAAAACCTGCGCGATAATATGACCAACAAAGAACTCGTCATTAACATGTTGGCTGAATTATCGACCAAGGAAATATCCGAAGCCTCCGACCCCGAAACGATTAACGAACACATAGACGTAGCGCGTCGCGGTGGAAATATTGCCAAAGAAGCCCGTTTGAAATTGGAAGCCGAAACAGGGAAAGCCGTCGTAACGCCACTAAATGCCAAAACCAATTTGCAAATAGAGGCGATACAAACCGTCCCGAAGGAGACACAAAAAGGAGATTAAACGATGGAAAAAATTAAATACATTGCATTGTTGCGTGGAATTAATGTTGGTGGAAAGAATATCATAAAAATGAATGAGTTGAAAACCGTATTTGAAGAATTAAAGTTCATTGAAGTAAAAACGTACATTCAAAGTGGAAATATTATTTTTACGGATACGGACAAGGACAAGACAAAGTTAACGGAAATCATTCAAAAGGCACTGTTTGAAAAATTCAATTATGATTGTCCGATACGGATTTATAATTTCAATGAATATCAAAACATCATCAATAACATCCCCAAAGGATTTGGAATGGAAAAAGAAAAATACAAGTATGACGTATGGTTTTTAATAAATCCACTCACGGCAGAGGAAGTTATGAAATCGGTTCGTCTAAGGGATGGCGTAGATAAGATGTATAAAGGCTCCGGTGTTGTATATACCTCAAGGCTAATAGAAATGTTGGGGAAAAGTTATTTTTCAAAAACAGTTCAATTGCCGATGTATAAGAATATAACCATACGGAATTGGAATACTACCCAAAGAATAGTTGAATTAATGGAGGAACAGTGCAATGAAAATAAAGAACATAGCAAACAAACAAAATAAGGGTCAATCATGAAAACGAAAACAGCAAAACAAGAAATCAGCATACGCAGCTCAGCTGCCGAATATCTGACTTATGTGGCAGCCACAGGCGACAATCCTCAAAGTATTGAAATGCGTTACGAAGAAGAAAATATCTGGCTGACGCAAAAAATGTTATCAACTTTGTATGATGTGGAAATCAATACGATTAACTATCATATTAAAAAGATTTTTGAAGACAGGGAATTGGCGGAAAACGCAACTATTCGAAAATTTCGAATAACTCCTCCCGAAAGAAAAGAATACGAAACCAATCATTGGATTACAAAATAATTGCTACTTTTGCAATCTGAATTAATTTAATGGCCATTAAATTAACGACGATTAAATTAGCAAGAAGCATGAAGTTTTACGACAGGATCAATGAATTGGAGTGTTTGTCGCGCATAAAGATGCAATCTGCTGAAACGGCAAGTTTTACTGTGATGATTGGACGCAGGCGCGTGGGCAAAACGGCTCTTCTGATGCAGTCGGAAGAGGGCGGGAAATGGCTCTATCTGTTTGTGTCGCGCAACAGCGAGGCGACGCTTTGCAGTCAATTTCAACAGGAGGCCGCCGAAAGTTTGGGTTTGCAGATTTTCGGCACAATCAACCGGTTCGGCAATTTGTTCGAGCAGCTGCTTGCGTTTGCTACCACCACGCACTACACGCTGATTATCGACGAGTTTCAGGATTTTGAACGTGTCAATCCTGCTGTTTTCAGCGAAATACAAAACCTTTGGGACAGATATAAAGATAAAATCAAAATCAATTTTATCGTTTGCGGTTCGATTTATTCGCTGATGACAAAAATTTTCGAGAACGAAAAAGAACCGCTGTTTGGTCGCCTGACTTCAAAAATCACGGTTAAACCATTTACGATAAGCGTGCTGAAAAATATTCTCAACGATTATAATCCGGATTATACGGCAGAGGATTTGCTGTTTTTATATGCGCTTACGGGCGGCGTTCCCAAATATGTATCCTTGCTGATGGATAGCGGTGCGGGTTCGTTTAAAGCCATGCTCGACTTTGTAACACGCATCGATTCACCGTTCTTGAGCGAGGGTAAAGAGCTGCTTGTTTCCGAATTTGGAAGGGATTACGGCATCTATTTTTCTATCCTTCAGCTGATCGCAGCGGGAAAGAACCGGCAAAGCGAAATCGACTCGATTATCGGAAAAAATACAGGCGCCTATCTTGCCAACCTCGAAAGTCAATATTCATTTCTCGTAAAAAGCAAGCCTATGTTTGCCCGACCCGAAAGCCGTAATACAAGCTGGGTAATTGAAGACCATTTTTTGCGTTTTTGGTTTCGCTTCATTTATCCCAATCAGCATTTGATTGAAATGGGCAAATTGGATATGTTGAAAAATTATATTTCAATCCATTACGAACAATACAGCGGGTTGGTTCTGGAAAATTATTTCCGCCAAAAATTTGCCGAAGAAGAAAACATTACTGCCATCGGCAATTATTGGGACAGCAAAGGCAAAAACGAAATTGATTTGATTGCGCTGAATGATTTTGAAAAAACAGCCACCATTGCCGAAATAAAACGAAATCCGAAAAAGATTGATCTGCAAGTTTTGACAATCAAGGCAAGTACGCTGCAAAGCCAGCTGTCAAAATATACGGCTACGCTTAAAGCCTTATCGCCGGATGATATGTAATTGATTAAATTTAAAAATGCGATAACATGTACCGTATCAAAAATATTTCTATTGCCGTATTGCTTCTATCCGTGTTTTGCAACTGTCATGAAACAAGCATAGAAGAAGACCCATCGGCAGAAATTGATACGGACATGGTAATCGGCAACGAGTTTTGGGGTATCGTTCCAAACAGCATCGAACATGCGGAGTCGAACACCG
>JAITQA010000127.1 GCA_031289145.1 Dysgonamonadaceae bacterium
ATTTTGCCGTCATTGCGAAGCCGAAGGCTGAAGCAATCTAATTACTACATCTCTTTCTCCGGATTGCTTCGGGCTTCGCCCTCGCAATGACGATACGACGTTTTTTAGTTTACTTAACATTAGTTTCTTCCCCTTGTTTTTCATAAAAATTGTTCTACCTTTGTCTTGTTATATAAAACAACATTTAACCAAACAGTAAATTATGAATGAAATGATTGAATCGACCTACATTAATCCGTTAACGGATTTTGGGTTTAAGTTACTTTTTTCGGAAGAAAAAAACAAAGAGCTTCTGATAGATTTTTTAAACGAAATCATTGAAGAAGAAGGGTGTATCACAGATATTGAATACCAGCCAACTTTTCAGTTGGGGGATACAATGCAGAAAAGGAAAGCAGTATTCGATATTTTTTGCCGAAATGAGAAAGGGGAATATTTCATCGTGGAGATGCAGAAGGCTAAACAGCCGTATTTTGTAGATTGAAGTTTATTTTATTCCACCTTTCCGGGACTAAAAGGGTGTACTTAGTTCCGCTGATTTTCAATTCAAATTTGTCGCACTTGTCATTGTAAGTGTTTAACGACATCCATGAACTTACAGTTTTTCTTTTCTTCCGAATCTTAAAAATGATTGAACGCACATTATTATAGATGCATGTTGTTCAATAGCTCCTTGGTTTTTATTGGCTACAAGCCTTGTATGTTGCTGTTGTCTTGACATATATTTAATGCGCAAATTTTTCTTTTGCCTCTTGTGTTGATTTTTTAAAATCGCCCCAAAAATTAATCATATCCATTTTTATATTTTCTTTATCCTTGTTCATACCAAAATAATATAAATTATCAGCATCTGATAATCCAATCAAATCAGATATTAATTCATTTTCATATAATTTATTAGTTTTAATAAAAATACCTGATGTATTTTTTAGGATTGATAAAATTTTTTCCATGATGTTCATTATTTGTGTTGCAAATGTACAAATAAAAATATATACAAACAAAAAACAAACATGTTTTTACAACATAATCATGTTTTTAATGGCAAATTCAATATTAAAGGACTTTTTATAGTAAATTTGACGTCAAAAAAGGACGCCTAAATTTGCAAATTTATTCAATCAAATGAAAACAAAAATTCTATTATTCCTCACATTTGCCCTGTCATTACCCGCAGCTTCCAACCTGCGGATAGAATAGATGTTAAATATACTTAAATATTAGTACTATGTAAAACATGGTATTATTTTATTTTATATCTTTGTACCATTAATAGAAAAAGAACAGCTATGAGTGCAGACAATGTAAAATCTCAAATGCGGAAAGGGATACTGGAGTATTGTATACTTCTGATTCTCAGCAGAGAAAAGGCGTATGCCAACGATATTATAAAATTGTTGCAAGCAGCACGCTTAATTGTGGTTGAAGGGACTTTGTATCCATTATTGATGCGGTTGAAGAATATGAATTTGCTGAATTATGAATGGGTAGAGTCGACACAAGGTCCTCCCCGGAAATATTACGCCTTGACAAAAGACGGAGAAAATTTCCTGATGGAATTGGGCTTGGCTTGGACGGAGATAGAAGATACCATCAATCATTTGAAAGAATTCGAAATCAAATAATACACTGATAAAGATATGAAAAAGACGATAACTGTAAATCTCAACGGCAGGGTGTTTACCATGGACGAAGACGCCTATCATTTGTTGGATAATTATTTAAAAAATCTCAGGATTTACTTCAGGAAAGAAGAAGGTTCTGCAGAAATTATCGCTGATTTTGAAGCCAGAATCGAAGAATTACTGAGTGAAAAAATCCATTCCGGTTATGAAGTTATCACCATCACACAGGTAGAGGAAGTGATTACCCGGGTGGGAAAACCGGCGGATTTTGCCGATAAAGAAGAGGAGAAAGAAGCGGAAAAGCAAAGTTCGCGATTAGAGTACGGTTATATAAGGAAAAAATTCTTCCGGGATATGAGCGACAACATGTTTGGCGGCGTATGTTCCGGAATTGCCGCTTATTTTGGCTGGGATGTGTTGGCGGTAAGGATAATTACCGTTATTTTGCTATTTGCTACTGCCTTATGGATTGTTCCGGTTTATCTCTTGGCTTGGCTTTTTTTCCCGGCAGCCTGCACGGCTGAAGAGAAATTGATGATGCGGGGGAAACCGATTACCGTCGAAAATATAGGAAAGGCTGTAGCTGCCGAAATGGAAGCGCCTAAAGTGGCAATGGAAAAGAAAGGTTGTTTGTCCGATGTTGTAGACCTGATTGTAGCCCTGATGAAAGCATTCTTGGTGGTTATCTGTTGCCTCATAGGGATTCCCTTGCTGTTTGCCCTGGTGATTACGCTGATTACCTTATTTGCT
Organism: Dysgonamonadaceae bacterium; assembly: GCA_031289145.1. GTDB lineage: Bacteria > Bacteroidota > Bacteroidia > Bacteroidales > Azobacteroidaceae > Azobacteroides. The sequence goes on from JAITQA010000127.1 coordinate 2,376, forward strand.
GTTTTATTTGGCGTAGGCGGCGGTTTATTGAGCGCCTTACCGTTCGGATGGATAGAAGATTCTTCTTTTCTGACGGTAGCGCATCCTTTGTTGGCAACCATAAGTCTCATCTTTGTGTTGGCTATTCCGCTTATCTCGCTTATTTATGCTGTAATTTCGTATTTAGCAAAATTAAAACCGGTGAATAAGGCGGTAAAATGGATATTTTTTGTAATTTGGCTGTTGGCTTTTGTGCTGTTTCTTTTTTCCGGATTACGTATAAACCTGTATAATCTTGATGTGAGATGGAAGCCAGGACAGACTGTTATTCAGGGAAATGGAGAAATATCGGAAAAAAATTACAGTTTAACAGCCATAGATGGTCTTGAATTTTATGGAAATTTGTCGGCTGACTTCCAAGTTGAACAGATCGATACGGCAGCGAGTAGTTTACGCATTATCGGTGATGAAAACCTGATAGAAAAAATAAAATATGAAGTAAGAGAAGGCAACTTATATCTTTCAACGCCGAATTCCTACAATTTGCGTCCCAGGGACAGTCTTAAAATCTTACTTCGAACGCCTGAACTAAAGGCAATTCATTTGAGAAGAGGCGGCAAATTGCGTATTCACAACGCTTTTAAAGCCGACAATCTGGAAATTGAACTGGAAGGAGCAGGAAAAGTTACAGCAGATAGTTTGGACGTAAAAACGCTGAAAGTTTCTACGGAAGGCGTTGGCTCCGTCAGATTGGCGGGAAAGGTTCGAAAAGCGAATTTATACATGGAAGGGACAGGCGAGATAGATGCCTTGGAATTGGTTGCAGATTCTGTTATTGCTGATATAGAAGGTATTGGCGCTATCAAGTGTAATGCGGTGGAATACCTGAAAGGGACATTAAACGGTATCGGCAAAATTACGTATAAAGATGAACCGAAGGTAAAAGATATGACTTCTTCCGGGATTGGGAAGATTGGGCGAAATTAAACATTAATCATTAAAAAAAAAATATATGGCTTTGATAAAATCAGTACGGGGTTTTGTGCCGGAAATAGGAGAAAATGTATATTTGGCCGATAATGCGACCATTATAGGAGACGTGGTGATAGGGGACGATTCGAGTATCTGGTTTAACACGGTTTTGCGGGGCGATGTCAATTCTATCCGGGTCGGTAAACGGGTAAACATTCAGGATGGATCGGTGGTGCATACTTTGTACGAAAAATCGGTGGCGGAGATTGGCGACGATGTGAGTATCGGTCATAATGTGACCATACATGGGGCTAAAATCGAAGCAGGCGCATTGATAGGCATCGGTGCAGTGGTGCTGGACCATGCGGTGATAGGAGAGGGGGCTTTGGTGGCGGCCGGTTCGGTTGTGCTGAGCGGCACAAAAGTAGAACCCGGCAGTATCTATGCAGGCATTCCGGCGAAGTTCATCAAGAAAATTGATCCCGAACAATCGAAAGAAATCAATCAGAAAATAGCCCGGAATTATTTAATGTATTCCGATTGGTACAAGTAAAGCTAAAAGATCTTTTCATAAATTGTGTTTGTAGCGCCAAGATTGCCGATAACGTAGTCTTTGGCGCTTTTTCCGTAGCTGTCAATTAAATGCCTGTAACTCAGAAAATCGTTCATCCGGGCAGAAAATTCTTCTTTTCCCGTCACGGAAAAGGCGCCTCTACAGGCGATTAATTCTTTTGCTTCCCTGAATTTAGCGAAATTGGGGCCGAACAGTACGGGTAGTCCGTAAACGGCAGCTTCCAATATATTGTGGATGCCTACGCCAAAACCGCCGCCGATATAAGCGACATCACCATAGCGATAGATGGAAGAGAGCAGGCCGATGCAGTCGATAATCAGACAGTCCGCATCGCCAATTATCTGTTCATTGGCTTGCGAAAGGCGTACCGCTCGTCGGCTTATCCGGTTTTGCAGACTTTCTATCCGTTTTTCACCTATTTCGTGAGGCGCTATAATCAATTTAATGTCAGGATGTTGATTGAAATAAGGAATCAGGATATCTTCATCTTTTTCCCAGGTACTTCCGGCAACCAATGCAAAATCTTTCCGATCGTCGGTCTGATTCAGGAAGCGGGCAATGAGCGGGAGTTCTTTCCGTTTTTCAACTATTTCCTGTACACGGTCGAATCGCGTATCGCCGGAAATGGTGACATTGGTGTGTTTGAAATGGTTCAACAGTTTGCTGGAATTGTCATCCTGCACGAAAAACCAATTGAAATCGGTCAAAACATCGCTGTATTTTCGTCCGTACCAGCGGAAAAAAATCTGGGTTTTCCGGAAAACGGCGGAAATAATGTATGTCGGTATATTACGATATTTCAATTGGTTGAGATAATTCATCCAAAATTCGTATTTAATAAAAATGGCCATTTCCGGTTTTGCCAGGTCAAGAAATTTATGTGCATTTTTGTGGTAATCAAAGGGCAGGTAACAAACAATATCCGCTCCGGGATAGTCTTTTCTGATTTCGTAACCGGAGGGAGAAAAGAAAGTCAGCAAGATGCGAAATTCCGGCTTTTCTTTCTTTATTTTTTCTATCAGCGGTCGACCTTGTTCAAACTCTCCCAAAGAAGCGGCATGGAACCAAATATATTTTGCTTCAGGGTCAATCCCTTTTTTCAGTATGGAGAATGTCTCCTTTTGTCCCGACAGTATCTTTTTCGCTTTTTTATTGAAAGGCGACACTAATCTGACGGCGAACGCATAAATTGCTATGGCTGTATCGTATATCACGCTAAGTTTTTTATAGTTTTTTCAATTCTGTATATTGTTTCTTCTTTTCCGATAATTTCTGTGATGTCGAACAAATGTGGTCCTTTGGCTTCACCCACTAAAGCCAGGCGGAAAACATTCATTATATCGCCGGTATGATAGGCTTTCGACGTAAGCCACGACATGACGGCTTGTTCGGTTTCCGGGGCTGAAAATCCGGTCAGGGTTTGCAATATGCCTGCCAGTTCCGTTAATTTTTCGGCCGAATCTTCTTTCCAGCGTTTTTTGACGGTTTTTTCATCATAAGATGCAGGCGGAATAAAAAAGAAAGCGCTCTGTTCCCACAAATCTTTCACAAAATTAACTCTTTCTTTGACCAAACTTACCGCTTTTATCACTTTATCAATGGGGGCGTCCACGCCGTGTTCTTTCAGGATGGGCAGGAACAGGTCGGCGATTTCCGCATTGGATTTTAATTGTATGTATTGATGGTTGAACCATTCCCCTTTTTTGTAATCGAATTTGGCTCCGCTTTTGCTGCATTTTTCGATGGAGAACAACTGGATCAGTTCTTCGATAGACAGTACTTCACGGTCATCGCCCGGGTTCCAGCCCAATAAAGCCAAAAAATTCAGCAAGGCATCCGGTAAATAACCGGCTTCGCGGTAGCCCGTTGCTGTTTCGCCCGTTTTAGGGTCTGTCCATTGCAAGGGAAACACGGGAAATCCGAGCCGGTCGCCATCGCGCTTGCTCAGTTTTCCGTTGCCTTCCGGTTTCAGTAACAAAGGCAGATGCGCAAATTGCGGCATGGAATCTTCCCAACCGAAATATTGGTAAAGGATGACGTGCAAGGGCGCCGAGGGCAACCATTCTTCTCCGCGAATGACCTGCGAAATTTCCATCAGGTGGTCGTCTACAATATTGGCCAAGTGATAAGTTGGCAGTCCATCGGACGATTTGAATAAAACTTTGTCGTCTATTATGGAGGAATTTACGCTCACTTTGCCGCGAATCAGGTCGTTTACCGTGATGGTACGGTTCGGCTCAATTTTAATCCTGACCACGTATTGCTTACCGGCTTCGATCAGCGCCGCTGTTTCGGTCGGCGGCAAGGTCAATGTGTTTCGCATAGACATTCTGGTAGAAGCATCGTATTGAAAATTAGCGTGCTCGTTTCTTTTTGCTTCCAATTCGGCCGGTGTATCGAAAGCGATATAAGCCAAACCGTCCGATATGAGCCGGTCGACATACTGCCTGTAAATTGATTTTCTTTCCGATTGGCGATAAGGTCCGTAATTTCCGCCTTTATGAGGGCCTTCATCGAAAGATATCCCCAACCAATCGAACGATTCGATGATGTATTCTTCCGCTCCCGGAACAAAGCGTTGGGAATCGGTATCCTCAATGCGGAGGATTAAATCGCCTTTTTCCTTTGTGGCAAAAAGGTAGTTATAGAAAGCAGTCCGCACACCTCCAATGTGCAATGGTCCGGTCGGACTTGGCGCAAAACGAACCCTTATTTTTCTTCGAAACATCGTTATAAAAAAATATTTCCGCAAAATTACTTATATTTCTCTTTTTTTTACTATATTTCGGAAAAATTCTTGCATTATGAAGAAAAAATATTTCAAAATACCGGTTTATATCTACTTTATTCTGGTTACATTAGTTATTATTTCCCTTTTTCCGAGAGAAGGAAAGTTCAGGTATTCGTTTTTGGAAGGCCGTCCATGGCAATACGGTTTGCTGACAGCCCCCTTCGATTTTCCTATTTACAAGACAGATGCGGAGCTAAAAAGTGAGCAGGATACGCTTATCAATAGCTTTCAGCCTTATTTTCAATCGGATAATGAAATGGCTTCGGAACAAATCGAACGTTTCGAAAAAGATTTCGAACGCTCTTTTTTCTGGCATGATACGGCGTATAAAAAATATGTAAAAACAACGTTGTCAGAGATTTACAAACGAGGAATCGTGAGTGTGGAAGACGCTCATTTTTTAGATAATAATCATTATCGGGATTATATGGTTGTTCAGGACAATGTCGCCATTCCGCATCCTGTCAGTGAATTATTTACAATAAAATCGGCTTATTCCTATTTTATGGATAAATGCCCGCACAATTTGAGCGTTGATATATTGCGAAGTTTTAATCTCAATGATTATCTTCAGGATAACGTGAAATACGATGAAGCGACTACTGAAAAAGTGAAACAGGATATGATTCAGCGGATTGCCCCTTCGAATGGTATGATTCAGGCAGGCGAAAAAATCATTGACCGTGGAGAGATTGTAGGTAAAGGTACATACGAGATACTTCGTTCCCTGAAGCAGATTTATGAAAAACAGGCAGGGACGGTCAACCGGCAGACAGGCCTTTTGACGGGTACTTTTTTGTTGATTGGCGGCCTGATGGCATGTTTCTTTTTTTATTTTTATTATTTGCGGAAAAAGATCTACCATCAGCGGAAAGATATTGTTTTTATGCTTTCTATGGTCGTTCTGTTTACGGTATTGACGGAACTTTGTACCACGTATGGTTTTTTCAGTATTTATATTATACCCTATACCATTATTCCCATTGTAATCCGTACTTTTTTTGATTCAAGGACGGCGCAAATGACCCATTGGATCGTTATCCTGATTTGTGCCATGATGACGCCCTTGCCTTTTGAGTTTATTTTGTTGCAGGCAATCGTTTGTATGGTAGCCATGTATGTGCTGAAAGATTTGACGCAACGGTCGGAGTTGATAAAATGCGCCATATACATTTTTGCGGCGTATATTTTGGTATATGTAGGTTTATTGCTTTTCCAGGATGGCGATTTTTCAAAGATAGATTGGCTTATGCTATTGTATTTCGGAATAAACTTTTTGTTTGTGATGTTCACCTATCCGTTTATTTATATCATTGAAAAAGTTTTCAGTTATATTTCCAATGTGACCTTGGTTGAATTGTCGGACATCAATCTTCCGATTTTGCGGAAACTTTCCGAAACCTGCCCGGGCACCTTTCAACATTCCTTGCAGGTCTCAATGTTAGGCGCTGCTGCTGCTACCAAGGTGGGCGCTAATCCGCAATTGATTCGCACCGGCGCCTTGTACCACGACTTGGGGAAGATGTTGAATCCGAATTATTTTGTGGAGAATAAGATGGCGGGAACCAATCCGCACGAAAACCTGAGTTTCGAGCAGAGTGCGCGGATAATTACAAGCCATGTACCTGAAGGCGTTAAGATTGCAGAGAAGAATCAGATACCGGAAGCCATTATCAAGTTTATCAAGACGCATCATGGGAAAGGGAAAGCCAAATTTTTCTACAATTCTTTCCGGAACCAGTTCCCGGATGCAGTCATAGATGAATTGGCCTTTTCCTATTCCGGCAATAATCCGGATACCAAAGAAACCGCTATTCTGATGATGGCCGATTCGGTGGAGGCGGCCTCGCGCAGTCTGACCGATTATACCGAAGAAGCTATCCGTAATTTGGTCAACAGGATTATAGATTCGCAAATCGCCGATGGTTTGATGAGCGAAGCGCCGCTTACTTTTCAGCATATCACCACTATCAAAAGCGTGTTTGTTGAGCGGTTATTGTCGGTATATCATTCCCGAATCAGCTATCCGGAATTGGAGAAGCGATGAGCAAAAAATCTTTTTCCGGATACTTGTCTGTGTCCGGAAACCTCATTTTTTGCAAAAAACCTGCTTAAAATAAGTGAAATAATGAAAATGTGTGTAAAATACAGGAAATAAGTAACTTTTTTTGTAACTTATTTTTATGTCTGGTAAATTATGCCTTCCTTTGCGGAAGAGTAAATATATGTATGTTTAAATTTAATCTTTTTATTTATGTGGGTTTATCTTATTTGGATTCTTCTCGGCGCAGTAGCCGGGTGGTTAGCCGGACAATTGTTTAAAGGTCATGGCTTCGGTTTTATTGTGAATGTGATTGTCGGTATCGTCGGCGCATTTTTAGGTGGATGGCTTTTTGGCTTGTTGGGAATTACCACCGGCGGCTGGATTGGCAGTTTGATTACGGCAGTTGTTGGTGCAGTGGTACTGCTATGGATTATTTCTTTGTTCAAAAAGAAATAGCCATTGCATTAAAAAGGTGACGCTGTATGCGCAGCATCCTTTCCGGATGCTGCATATATAGCGTTTTTTTATTTTAATATTGTCACACTTTCCAACTGTATATCCGATGACAGAAACCACTCTTTTACAGGTTCTTCTTTCGCATAGTCGGTACTCAGGTATTTTTTGCTGTCGTCTGCAAATACCGTCGTGACAACGGCGGAACCACCCAGCATGTTTTGGACTTTAACGGCGCCAAGGAAATTTCCTCCCGATGATATGCCTACACCCAAACCCAATCTACCGGCAAGTTTCTGCGCCATAATTATTGAATCGCCATCGTCCACCTGAATCACTTCGTCTAATTCATTTAATTTTACGATTGAGGGGATAAATTCATCGGAAATGCCTTGCATCCGATGCTTTCCCACTTTGTATCCGGTAGTCAGTGTAGGAGAGTTTTGTGGTTCGAGGGGGTATATTTTTACCCGGTCATTGACACTTTTCAGATAAGACCCCACTCCCATTACCGTTCCTCCCGTGCCCACGCCGGCCACAAAAGCATCCGGAATCAATCCTAACTGTATCAGTTGTTTTACGATTTCCGGGCCGGTTGTTTTGGCATGTGCCTCGCAATTTTTATAATTATCGAATTGACGGGGCAGGAATATTTCATCCGGTTTTTCTTTTTTTATAGCTTCTGCCATTGTAATGCTACCGAGAAATCCCCCTTCTTCCGGGCTTACCAAGCGGATATTGGCTCCAAAACTCTTGATCAGGTTGATTCGTTCCGCACTCATCCAATTCGGCATAAATATGCTTACTTCGTGTCCCATAGCTCGTCCCAAAGCAGAGAAAGAGATACCCGTATTGCCACTGGTAGCTTCCATGATATGCATCCCCGGTCGCAACTCTTCCGACTTATATGCCTCGCCCAGAATGTAGTACGCAATCCGGTCTTTGATACTGCCGGTAAAATTGTGGTATTCCGCCTTGGCATAAATCGTGCGGGACTTTCCTTTGTATTTATAATCAATCTTTAATAAAGGTGTATCGCCTATCATAGACCATAGTCCAAGCAGGCGTTTCTGGCTTTCCATGCAGTTCGTCATATTATTCTTAAATTTTAATACAAAGGTAAAAAAAAAATTTGTATCTGACAATTTAATATGAATATTGTTTGATTTTGGTGATTAAGAAGCTAACAAAATGTGTATTTGGGTTGAAAACAGGATAATAAAGGACAATATGTTTGCTGTTAAAGGGGAAAATTCTATGAATCAGGATACAGTTTCAAATTCGGTATAAAAACGAAATCCTTTACGTTAAGTGTAAAAAGTTCCATGCTGCGTGGATTTGTCTAATTTCCACGCTTGACGACGTAATTCTTTTGCATCAATATCATCATCTTTCCACATTCCGCGCGTTCGAGAAAAGAGTTTGTCTGCCTTTTTTTCTTCGGATTTTTCTTCGGATATTTCTGCCTCTACATTCCATGAACTAAGCAAATGCAATAATACATTCATTTGCGAACGGTCTATTCCATTTTTTAAAGTAATCTGAACCATACGTTTTTGCTTAAAACTGCCATTCGCAAAGATACAAATACTTTTCCGGACAGCAAAATGTTGCAGACAAATATTTTTATTTTTACGTGTAAACCAATATTTCAAAGAACGACTTAAACCAAAAACTATCCGTTTACTAAGAAGAGGTACTGGTGTTTTAAATCAATAATTTTCGCGAAAAGATTCAAACAGGGTCTACATCGTATTGAATGACAATGGATTTGTATTCCTGATTTGTTTGCAATCGGGTTTGCGCTTCCTCCAGCGCTTCGCGCAGTGCATTCAATGAAGCGGATATTTCAATCTTCAACAAAATCCGGCGGATAGAGCGGTTTTGTATCCGGCTTACAGCCGGTTTGTCAGGCCCCAAGACACGGTCGCCTAATCTGTTGCGTAAAATTTCGCCCAAATAGTCTGCGGCATTGCGCAGGACTTCTTCATTTCTATGCTTCAGGTTGATATAGATAAGCCGGAACAGGGGAGGGTACCGGAACAGTTGCCGTTCCTCCATCTGTGTTTCGTACATGCTTTCGAAATCGTGTGCGAGCACGGATTGAATCAAAAGGTGTTCGGGATGTGAAGTTTGCAAAATGACTTCTCCCTGCGTTTTCCTCCGGCCTGCCCGGCCTGCCACTTGCGACATCAATTGATAGGCGCGTTCGTAAGCCCTGAAATCCGGGAAGTTCATCAGGGAGTCGGCGCTGAGAATACCGACAAGGCTTACCTTGCCGAAATCCAATCCTTTGGAAATCATCTGTGTGCCGATTAACAGCTGTGTTTTCCCGTCTTCGAAACGTTTGATGATGTCTTCCGATGATTTTTTCTGCCGGGTTGTATCTGCGTCCATCCGGTCGACAGCGATTCCGGGAAACAAGGCTTTTATTTCTTCCTCTACTTTTTCCGTACCGAACCCCATGGCTTTCAAATCGGCATTTCCACATTCCGGACATGATTCCGGTAATTTTTGCGTGCGTCCACAGTAATGGCAGGTCAACCGGTTGGAATATTTATGGTAAGTGAGGCTGATGTCGCAGTATTTGCATTTGGGCGTCCAGTCGCAGATTTTACAGCTGAGGGTGGGGGAGAAACCGCGCCGGTTGTGAAATAGTAAAACCTGTTCGCCTCTGTCTAAAGTTTCCTGTATTTTCGTTGTCAATAAGGGGGAAAAAAGTGTTTTCATCTGCTTTTTCCGTCTCAATTCTTTCACATCGACCGGCATAATTGACGGTAAAGCGGTTTCTTCGAAGCGTTTTTCCAAACGAACTAAGCCATATTTCCCGGTTTGGGCGTTGAAATAGGATTCGATGCTAGGGGTAGCGCTGCCCAACACCACTTTTGCACCATGCATTTTTGCCAGCACAATGGCTGCGTTCCGGGCGTGGTAACGGGGCGCCGGGTCTTGTTGTTTATAACCCGGTTCGTGTTCCTCGTCCACTATTACCAATCCCAAATCTCTGAAAGGCAGAAAGATAGAAGACCTGACTCCGAGGATAATTTTGTATGGCGAATCACCGAGCAGGTTGTTCCAGATTTCAACCTTTTCACGGTCGTTGATTTTGGAATGATAAACCCCCATCTGATTGCCGAAGAATTTTTGAAGTCGGCCGGTTATCTGTGCCGTCAGGGCGATTTCGGGGAGCAGAAACAAGACTTGTCGGCCTTGTTCTATTACTTTTTGAATGAGGTGGGTATAAATTTCGGTTTTCCCGGCGGAAGTTACGCCGTAGAGCAGGCATACATCTTTTTCCTTGAGGAGACCGGTGATTTCGTTATGCGCCTGTTGCTGGAAAGGATTAAGTGTATTGAGTTTGCAAACTTCATGGCTGTAGGTATGTAAGCGGCTGATTTCCTTTTCAAACAGGCATAATATGCCTTTTTCGGCCAAACCGTTTAGAACGGCTGCATTTGCTTGACTTTTCGCCAGCAGTTCTTTTTTGGCTATTTCGCCCTTGCCGGTTGGGGAATAACGGACAAAAGAGAGGAGCAATTCTTCTTGTTTGGGAGACCGTTTCACGGATTGAAAAGCGTTTTCCATTGTTATGCCCGGAGCGAAACGGACAAACGTTTCTTTTTTTGCGGTATAGGAAACGGTGGAATCGGAGCGCAATCCGGAAGGCAGCGCAGCGCTGTAGACGCTGCCCAATTTGCAGAGATAGTATTGGGATAGCCATTCCCAAAAACGGACTTGCGGTCGCCGGACAACCGGATAATCCGTTTCGACGGCCAAAACAGGTTTTATTCCCAGGATTGATTCGGGAGGTACCTGCCGGATATAACTGACTAAGGCCGAATAATGTTTGTTTTTCCCAAATTCCACTTCTACCAGCATACCCGGCGCTATTTGCGACTCCATTTCCGGAGGTACGAAATAAGTGTAGGTATCAGCCAGAGGCGCCGGTAGAATAACTTCGATATACATCAGAAAAAGAATGCGGCTGAGAGAGACCAAATTCGGATTTTACCCTTGCTTTCCTGATTTAGTACATCATTCGGAGGCATATAACTTGAATAATCGGGCTGATTGACAAATGCCTTGTAGTTGTCGGTCAGTCCGAGCTGATAGTTGGCGCCTATCTGTATATACGAGCCGAGTCTGATTCCGAATCCGAAATTCAGGCCGGCTCCAAACGATTTCTGTTCAAAGGTATGGAAGACGTTATCAATAATCACATCGGCATTGTCTCCATGCAACTTGAAGCTGACATAAGGGCCTGCGGTCAGGTAAGCGCCGAGGTCGCTTACCAGGCCGAATTTGTATTTGAAATTGACGGGAATATCCAGCGCACCTTCTTTTTCTTCAAGGCTGAGGCCTTTGAATTTTAAACCCTGTTGGCTGTATAAGGTGGCAACATCCATGCCCAAACCAATCAGCGGCAAGGTAAATTCTGCAATAAGTCCGGCCTGAAAACCTGTAAAATTATCCGGATGAATCGTTTCCGTATCAAATGCAGCCTTAGCCAGATTAACACCGGCTTTTACGCCCAATTTGAATTCCGCATGTGCGGAAAAAACGGCAACACAACAGATAGCGACCAAGATAAATAACTTTTTCATGTGTGCTTTCCTTTTTTAGTTCTGAAAGACGAAGCGTAAGTCCCGATTATACATAAAGCGGCACATATTTCGAAGGTTACACGGAAACTGCGCATAAACAGCGGTTGCAATTCGGGAACGAAAATCCGGTTTCCGAGGTGCAGTGACAAAGCCATCATTGCAATTCCCATGCTGAACGCTTGTCCGGTCAATCGCATGGTACCTATGGTAGCAGACGCCTGCCCATAGTATTTTTTATCGACCGAACTCATGATAATATTGGCATTGGGTGATGAAAACAATCCAAAACCAAGTCCCAGCAAAGATAATAAAAAAACAATAAAAACGAGTGATGTGGAGGGAGAAATAAAAATTAAACCCAACAAGCCGACGAAAATGATTCCCATTCCGGATGTGGCCAGCAGGGCCGGATTGAATTTGTCGGATAATTTTCCGGCATAGAGCGAAACGAGGCATTGGACACAGGCCTGAACGATTAGCACCAGTCCGGCGTTGTGCGCATCGAATCCGCGGATGTATTGCAGGTACAGACTCATCATAAAAGCGATAGCGGAAGTACAGGCGTAATTGATTAAAGCAGAGAAGCTGGATAATCCGAAGATTTTGTTTCCCGAAAAAATGCGCACATTAAAAACAGGTTGTTTTTCTTTTAATTCGTAAAGTACGAAAAAAACAAACGCAATGATTCCGGCTGCAATCCATATCCAAGCCATGCCGACCGGCAGTTTCGAAAAACCGAATATCAGGCCGAACAGACCGATAGCAAAAATAATGGAACCTGTATAATCGAATCTTTCCCCTTTGGCCTCTATCCATTCTCCTTTCAGGAAGATAAAGGCGCCGACGATTACGAACAATCCGAGTACGCCGGTCAGGCAAAAAAGACTCTGCCAACCCCAATAATGGGTGAGTAATCCCCCGATGAATGGGCCTGAAGCCAGGGCTAAATAGACTACGGCAGTGTTGATACCAATTGCTTTTCCTCTTTCCTGTGGCGGAAAGATAGATGTGAGAATGGCCATGCTTGTGCCGAACATCATTGCACAACCCAATCCGGAGAACGCACGGAATGCAATCAATACTTGTCCGGACGGTGAGAATCCACATAAAAATGTGGTGATACTGAAGAGGCTTATGCCGGAGATAAAAACTTTTTTACGTCCGACCAAATCTGCCAGGCGGGCAAAAGGAACCTGAAAGACAGCGGTTGCCATCAGGTAAGCTGTTGCAATCCAAGTCAGGGAGACCGCTTTCATAGAAAAGGTTTCGCTGATTTGCGGTAACGACAAATTAATAGCCGATCCCATGAAAGGGACTAAAAATGAAGCAGTACAAAGGACTGCGAGCGCCGGATTTTTTTTCATTTCTGCATCAATAAAAGCGCCGACTTTTTATTCGGCATCCAGTAAATAATATTCAAATCCGGCCTCCCGGATAATGTGGATAGCTCTTTCTTTGTCTTCATTTTTCACCGAGAGCCGGGCGCCCGAACCCGGAGCAATGATAGAGCCATTCTGATTATTCAGAACGAACTGTATATTCTCGGAAGAAAGGATGCTTTCAACGACACCTGCTTGGATGGGAAAGGTAAAAACCGCAATGTCAACTAATTTTTCTGATTCCATAAAATTTTGATTTTTTATTCAATAATCCTGTTAATAGCACAAAATTAAACAAAAATTGTTTTAACTTTGGCATGGTAATTGTCTACAAATATAAGAACTTTGATTGATAAAAAAAATTATGGATGATATTTTAACGTCTCCAATGGAGATAATTATTGATAATAAGCCGATTAGTGCAGAAGATTTAATGAAGGAACAGGCGATTCTTCCGCTGAAAAACATGATGTTTTTGCCGGGAGTGCCGACTCCGGTCAATGTGGGGCGTTTGAAATCCCTGAAATTAATTCAGGAAATTCATAAAAAAGATGGAATAATCGGTGTTTTCTGCCAAAAAGACGTAAACGAGAATGATCCCGGTTTCAACGATTTATTTCCGGTGGGTGTAGTTGCACGGGTAGTCAACCTGATGAAAGAAGAGGATAATACCACCATTTTGTTATTGGGACTGCATCGGGTTCATTTGGATGAAATAACGGCCCATGAACCTTATCTGAAAGGCCGGTTTTCGCTATTGGAAGATATTGTTCCGTCGAATACCGACAAGGAATACAAAGAACAATTGAAAACAATCAAGGATGCAATTATAAGGATGCTTTCCGATAAAATAGGCTTACCTGATTTTGTGCTGGATTCGCTTCGCAAAACGAAAGATCAGGGCTATTTGGTCAACATGGCTTTTTCGGCGGTAGAGGCCAGTCCGGAACAAAAGCAGGATGTGATTGCGACCAATGATGTGAAAGAACGCCTTAACAAACTCTTGTCGCTGATTGATCACGATATTCAGTTACTTGACATAAAGGCTTCTATCAGAAAGAAAACGCAGGTCGACATAGATCAACAGCAAAGGGAATATTTTCTGCAACAGGAAATGAAAAATATTCAGGAAGCCTTGGGCGGGAATATTCATGATATTGAGATAAAAGATATCAAGGAGAAGGCCGGAAAGATGAATTTTACGCGAGAGCAACGTGAAGTATTCGTGAAAGAATTGCAAAAATTAGAACGTTTGCATCCTCATTCACCGGACTATTCCACTCAAATGACTTATATACAGAATATACTGTCTCTCCCGTGGAACAGCTATACCAAAGATAATTTCAATTTAGTGCGTGCCAAAAAAATTCTTGATAAGGAACATTTCGGTTTGGAAAAAGTGAAAGACCGTATCATTGAGCACCTTGCCGTTTTGAAATTGAAGGGCGATATGAAATCGCCTATCATCTGTCTTTATGGACCTCCGGGGGTAGGAAAAACTTCTTTGGGTAAATCCGTTGCGGAAGCCCTGAACCGGAAGTATGTCAGAATGTCATTAGGCGGTTTGCACGATGAAGCTGAGATACGCGGTCATCGGCGGACTTATATCGGCGCTTTGCCCGGTCGTATCATCCAGAGTGTGCAGAAAGCCGGTTCGTCAAATCCGGTGATTATTTTGGATGAAATTGATAAAGTGGGTAGAGATTATAGTGGCGATCCGAGTGCAGCCCTTTTAGAAGTACTTGATCCGGAGCAAAATATAGCATTCCACGATAATTATTTGGATATTGATTTCGACTTGTCGAAGATGCTGTTTATAGCGACAGCGAATGCTTTGAATACGGTTTCTCAGCCACTTTTAGACAGGATGGAGCTGATAGAGGTGAGTGGTTATATCATGGAAGAAAAAGTGGAGATAGCTCAAAAGCATTTGATACCAAATCAATTGGAAGCTCACGGTATACCGAAAGCAAAGTTTGGTATTTCGAAAAAAGCCTTGGAAGTCATGATTGAGTCCTACACACGGGAATCGGGTGTTCGGGAATTGAACAAGAAAATCGCCAAAATTATGCGGAAAATTGCACGGGCGATCGCTGAAGATTCGGTTTATCCGAAAAAATTGGAGCCGAAAGATTTGTTGGATTATCTGGGAACGGTTGAATACTCAAAAGACAAATACCAGGGGAATGATTATGCCGGTGTAGTGACCGGTTTGGCCTGGACGGCTGCCGGTGGAGACATTCTTTTCATAGAAACCAGTCTCAGCAAAGGAAAGGGTTCCAAGTTGACATTGACAGGGAATTTAGGGGATGTTATGAAAGAATCTGCCGTTTTGGCATTAGAATACATCAAGGCACATGCCGACCGTTTTGGTATTCCGGAAGCTGTTTTTGAAAAATGGAATGTACATATCCATGTGCCGGACGGCGCTATTCCTAAAGACGGGCCGAGCGCCGGCATTACGATGACGACTTCTTTGGTTTCGGCTTTTACGCAACGGAAAGTAAGGCCGAATATCGCCATGACCGGAGAGATGACGCTCCGTGGCAAAATTCTTCCCGTGGGTGGCATCCGGGAGAAAATTCTGGCTGCAAAGCGTGCCGGAATCAAGGACATTATCCTCTGTCGGGAAAACGAAAAAAATGTCAACGAAATCAATGAAACCTACCTGAAAGGGCTGAATTTTCATTATGTGGACGATATCATGGAAGCGCTTGATTTCGCCTTATTGAAAGAAAAAGTAAAAAATCCGGTTGAAATAAAATAGTTTTACAAGGTATCCACAATTTTGCGCTGGTCGTCAAAATAGTGGATACGTTCCATCACATCACTCATAGAAATCATGGTGGACGTCCGTTTCAGGAAATACACCCATCTTTTCATGTTTGCGAAAAGCGCTTCATCGAAAGAGAAGGCTTCGCTCATGGAAAAGGCACGTAAAGTGGTGATTTTGTATGTTTTGGAATCAATGTAATTATAATTTACGTCAAAGTGGATATTCGCCAAGTAAATTTCCACTTTTTTCCCGGTATCAAATGCCCCTTGGTCGGCATATCTTTCCAGATCATTCAAAAATACATGCAAATTCTCTTTCAGCAGCTTTACCTCTTTTTCTGAAAGCAGCTTTATATCATAAAAATAACGAATATTTTCCACAAACTGTTGAAAGATGTATTTATCAAGAATATAGATCGTTTTAGGTGAATTTTGTACACTTTCAACAAAAAAGCGGTTCACATCTATTAACCTTTCCGGTATAATGATTTCGTCATAAGTAGGAAATTTTTGATAATCATCAAATTGGCAGGTCCATTGCAGTATTTGAAATTTGTAAATTTGTTCGTAACTGACATAAAGCGATGCAGGAATTGTATTTCCGACAGCGCCGATTTCGGAATCGGGATCAGTTTCCGTATAGCGGAGTGCCGCAATATAATTGTCCAGCATTTTATACTCCTCTGCTTTGAGATTTGTAAAATTGATTGTGTTGACTACTTTACTGAGGGAAGAAGTGCTTCCTACAATGCTATCCAAGGAAAGGCCTAATTGGAGTGATATTTTCGTTATTTCCTGAAATGAAAAAGGTACAGCGCCTCTTAATCTGCGGTAAACAGCCTCTTTCTCTATTTCGAGTATTGCTGCAAGTGTTTCTGCTAATTTCCCTCTCTGGGGGATGATGTCTTGAATTTCGGGTATAAATTTTTTTAAAAAAGCGTCTTCTTTCATAACGTCTTTCGTACAATAATCTATAAGTTCTTAAAAAAGATGTGCCAAAAGTCCGTTTTAAGGCGCTTCTGACACATCTTCGTTGGTTTTTTTTATACAATTCCTTGCGCCATCATGGCTCTTGCTACTTTCATAAAGCCGGCAATGTTAGCTCCTTTGACATAGTTGATGTAGCCATTGGCTTGTTTGCCGTAGATAACGCATTGATCATGAATTGCATCCATAATTTGGTGCAATTTGGCGTCTACTTCCACTTCCGTCCATTGCAAGTGCATGGCGTTCTGGGTCATTTCCAATCCGGAAGTAGCTACACCTCCTGCATTTACAGCTTTTCCGGGTCCGAACATGATGCCTTTCTCAATAAATAAGTCTACCGCTTCAGCCGTACATCCCATATTGGAAATTTCGGCTACGCAAGTAACGCCGTTGTTGATCAGTGTTTTTGCATCTTCTTCGTTCAACTCGTTCTGGATCGCGCACGGCAGTGCAATATCCACTTTTTGCTGCCATGGACGTTTATTCGGGAAAAATTCCGCGCCGTATTTTTCGGCATAAGGGGCGACAATGTCTTCTCCGCTTGCCCGCAGTTCCAACATATAGTCGATTTTTTCACCGGAGATACCGTTCGGGTCATAGATGTAGCCGTCCGGTCCGGATATTGTAACGACTTTGGCGCCGAGTTCGCTTGCTTTTAGTGCAGCGCCCCAGGCAACATTGCCGAATCCTGAGATGGCAACGGTTTTGTCTTTGATGCTTAAACCTTTTTCTTTCAACATATCGACTACAAAGTAGATACCGCCGAATCCGGTAGCTTCGGGACGAATCAGCGAACCGCCGTAATCTAAGCCTTTACCGGTAAAGGTGCCGGTATTTTCCAGCGCTAATTTTTTATACATCCCGTACATATACCCTATTTCACGGGAGCCGACGCCTATATCTCCTGCGGGGACGTCGGTATCCGGTCCGATATGTCTCCACAATTCCAGGATAAACGCCTGGCAAAAACGCATTACTTCTGCATTGGACTTGCCCCGGATGCTAAAATCGGATCCGCCTTTACCACCGCCCATAGGCAATGTAGTCAGTGCATTTTTAAAAGTTTGTTCAAATCCTAAGAATTTTAGGGTTGAAAGCGTCACGGATGCGTGAAAGCGAATGCCGCCTTTGTACGGGCCAATGGCGTTGTTAAATTGTACCCGATACCCCAAATTTAGTTGTACTTTGCCGTTGTCGTCCACCCAAGGCACTTTAAAAGTAAAGATGCGATCCGGTTCGACAAGACGTTCAATCAGCGATGCTTTTTCAAATTCCGGATGCTCGTTGTAGACATCTTCGATAGAAAGAAGCACTTCTTTTACCGCTTGTAAGTATTCATTTTCACCTGGGTGTTTGACCTCAAGAGCCTGAAGGATACTTTCTGTTTTCATATTGGTAGAATTTTTTATAAATAATAGTATATAACATGTAGTTATTTTGTACTTTTGTCGGTGCAAAATTACAAAATAAAATATAAACAAACAAAGAATGGGACACTTTATTGATATAGATCGCTTGGTTTTTAAAGACACCTCTTTTGCCAGCTTAATGAATAAACGGATACTCAATGTCTTACTAATTGCTACAAAATATGACGCTTTTATGCTGGAAGACGATGGTAGAATTGACGAACAGATATTTAACGAATACACTTCTCTTAGCCTCCGTTATCCGCCCCGGTTCACTCAGGTCACCACTGAAGAAGAGGCCTTGTCTGCCATCGCTCAGATGCATTTTGATTTGGTGATTTGCATGCCGAATATGGATGACAAAGATATTTTTTCCACAGCCAACCGGATTAAAAGACTGCATCCTGAGATTTCCATCGTGGTGCTTACGCCGTTTTCGCGGGAAGTTACCAAAAGAATGTCGCACGAAGATTTGAGTTCTTTCGATTATGTGTTCAGTTGGCTGGGAAATTCCGAATTGTTGCTGGCCATTATCAAATTGATAGAAGATAAAATGAACGCCGAGGATGATATTGAATCGGTAGGAGTTCAGACCATTTTATTGGTAGAGGATTCGGTTCGCTTTTATTCGTCGGCTTTGCCGCATTTGTATAAATTCGTTTTACAGCAATCCAAGGAATTTTCGAAAGAAGCGCTGAATGCCCACCAGCAAACACTTCGTATGCGAGGGCGTCCGAAAGTCCTTTTGGCGCGTTCATACGAGGAGGCTGAAAGTCTGTTTAATAAATACCGGAACCATTTGTTGGGGATTGTTTGCGACATGAGTTTTGACAGGGGAGGGGAGAAAGACAGGTATGCCGGTTATAAATTCGGATGTATGGTACGGAATATTGACCGTTTTGTGCCGATTATTTTTGATTCTTCCGAGGTTTCCAACAAAATATATGCCGATGAACTCAATTGTAGTTTCATTGATAAAAATTCGAAAACTTTTCCACAGGATTTGCGGAAAGAAATCATGAATAATTTCGGCTTCGGCGATTTTATCATTCTGAATCCCAAGACCAAAAAGGAGCTTACACGCATCAACTCGCTGAAAGACTTGCAGAAGAAGATTTTTTATATTCCCGAAGATTCTTTGATATACCATTTGTCGCATAATCATTTCTCCCGTTTTTTCTATTCGCGGGCGATTTTCCCGATAGCTGAATTTCTGAAAGGGGTTGATGTATCGGATTATGTAGATATGAACGAAGCGCGGCAAACGATATTTGATGCGATTGTCAAGTACCGGAAAATGAAAAATTCGGGGGTGGTAGCCGTTTTTGAGCGGGACCGATTCGATGAATATTCGAATTTTGCGCGTATCGGTGAAGATTCTTTGGGTGGAAAAGGACGTGGTCTGGCTTTTATGGGACAGATGATTAAGCGGCATGCCGGCGAATTGGACGACCTATTTAAAAATGCCTTAGTAAGGATTCCAAAAACAGTAGTGCTTTGCGCCGATATATTCGATGAATTTATGGAGACCAACGATTTATACGAAATTGCTTTGCAAGACCTGCCTGATGAGGATATACTCAGGTATTTTCTTCGGGCAAGCCTTCCCAAACGTTTGATAGAAGATATGTTTACCTTTTTTGACGTTGTGAAAACCCCGATAGCCGTCCGGTCTTCAAGTTTGCTGGAAGATTCTCATTATCAACCTTTTGCCGGAATATACAGTACCTATATGATACCCAAAATGGCCGACCCTTACGAAATGCTGGAACGGGTGGGGAACGCTGTCAAAGGCGTATATGCATCGGTTTTTTTCAAGGAGAGTAAAGCATATATGACCGCTACGCAGAATTTGATTGACCAGGAGAAAATGGCGATTGTGCTTCAGGAAGTGATAGGGCAAACTTACGGAAATCATTTTTATCCGACTATTTCAGGGGTAGCCCGGTCTTTGAATTTTTATCCGATTCGAGAGGAAAAGGCGGAAGATGGGATTGCAAATGTAGCTTTGGGGCTTGGGAAATACATTGTAGACGGAAATATGACCCTCCGTTTTTCACCCAAGTATCCGCACAATATTTTACAAACCAGCAGTTTGGAATTTGCATTAAAAGAAACGCAAACCAAATTTTACGCCTTGGATTTACAGTCCATGCCGAACGATCAGCTCTCGACGGACGATGCGTATAATCTGTTGAAATTGACGGTCAAAGACGCCGATGCCGATGGCGCTTTGCCATACATTTCCTCGACATACGATTCTCAGGATCAGACGCTGATGGATGGCTATTATCCCGGTTCCGGGCGAAAACTCATTACTTTTTCGGGTGTTTTGCAAAATGATGTCTTCCCCTTAGCCGGTATTTTGGATTACATGCTGAAACTGGGACAAGCTGAGATGGGCAGACCGGTTGAGATTGAATTTGCAGCAAATATAGAAAAAACAGCGAAAGGTATTGTCGGGAATTTTTTCCTTTTGCAGTTGCGGCCGATTGTGGATAACAAAGAAATCATGGAAGAAAATTTGGCCGAAATTAATGAAAAAAACTGCCTGCTTCGGTCAGTTCACGCCTTGGGACATGGGATTGCGAATGATATTTTCGACGTGATTTATGTAAAAACACGGGAGTTTGACGCCGCCAATAACCACCAGATTGCTGAAGAAATTGAAAAAATAAATGAACAGATGACGGAAGAAAACAGAACGTTTGTGTTGGTTGGCCCCGGACGCTGGGGTTCCAGCGATCCCTGGTTAGGTATTCCCGTAAAATGGACGCATATCTCCAATGCCCGTGTTATTGTCGAGTCCGGTTTGGAAAATTACAGGATAGAACCCAGCCAGGGAACGCATTTCTTCCACAATCTCACCTCTTTTGGGGTGGGATACTTTACCGTCAATCCGTTTATTGAGGGAGAGGGCATTTTTGATGAAACTTTTCTTGATGCTCAACCGGCATTTCAGGAAACGAAACTGCTCCGCCATGTCCGGTTCGAAAAACCGGTAATTGTAAAAATTGACGGTAAAAAGAATATCGGGGTAGTGCTGAAACCTTGAAATTTCAGAATTTCAAATCAATACCACCCAATACCACGATACCCGGCATCGGAAATCCTAAGTAAGTTTCGTAGGATGCATCCGTCAGGTTATCGCCGTTGACAAACAAATTGATTTTTGGCGTCACTTTGTAAGCTATTTTACAGTTCAACAAGGCGTAGTTTTCCGTAGTTTCCGCATTGTTGGCCAAGTAAAGTCCGCTGATATACTGAAAATCAGGTGCAACCGTAAATTTTCCGCTCGTCCAATTGGCGCCGACAAAAGCCTTGTGTTTCGGAGAGCTTGTGATTTTGACATCGGAATCCAAGAAACTGTAATTTCCGTTCAAGCGCAAATCCGGTAAAATCCGGTATGAAAATGACAAGTCAACACCTTTGTTGATAAATTGGTCGGTATTCACATTCAATGGTTTGCCGTCAATCATGCTGGTTGTAATGGCATTGTCGCCTTTTGCAAAGAAAACGCTTGCTTCAAAATGAAACTTGCCGCCTGCAACCGTTTGCAAGTAAGAAATATCGTAATTGGTTAGCCGTTCGGGTTTTAAGTCGGGATTGGCCGGGGCGTACATATACAGTTCCCGGAGGTTGGGGCTTCTGAAACCCTTGGCTGCAGATGCTTTCAGGGTCGCCTGTTCGTTGAATTGATAGGCAAGTCCTCCTTGTGGCACCCATTCATTTCCATAGCCTTCGTTGTTTTCCAAACGAATACCGGCATTCAAGGTCAGTCGGTCGAAAAGCGTTTGTTGCGCTACCGCATAGCCGGCGAATTCATTCACTTTCTTGTCGATAATTTCTGCAACAGAGCCGTCATTGTTGGCATTCCATGCGTGTCCGCCCCATTGTTTGGCATCTGCTCCTACCGTCAACAAGTTTCCTTCGGTCAAACTGAAAGATTCAAACAGGGCAAAGCCTAAATTGTAATCGTCCGAGCGGAATAAATAAGTCCGGGGCTGGGTATCGCTTCGGTAACCATCGTTAATTTCATGTCTTCCGTTGTTGTAATATGCTTGTATGGAGCCACTTGTACTTCCGTAGCGATTATTGGCGGAAACGGAATAAGTGGTACGTAAGGCTTTTGCCCAATTGTCGAACATCGGGGTTTGCAAAGCGCCCGGGTTTACGGTTTTGAAATCCGCCACAATGGCATCGCCCGACACATTCCAATGCGGATTCAGTTCATAAGCCAAGCGGATATAGCCGTTGGTGATATAGAAATCGGAATTTTCCCGTTGTCCGTCCGTCCGGTCGTGGTTGAGTGATGCGTAGACATTGAGTTTGTCCTTTTTAAAACCGGCGCTTCCCAAGTATTTTTGGGTATTGTAAGAACCGTATAACAACCGTCCGCGACCGTGAAATCCATCTTCTCCGGCTTTTCGGGTAATCACGTTTATCACGCCTCCCATGGCATTGGTGCCGTACAGCAGGGAACCCGGCCCGCGAATCACTTCCACTCTTTCGGCGTCCGACGCCACATAAGCATCCGGAATGTGGTGTCCGAAAATTGCCGCCCACATAGGCTGCCCGTCAAAGAGCAGCAAGACCCGGTTGCCGCCGCCTATGCCGTGAATGTTGACCGTTCCGGCCGACCCCGAAGAGATGCCGAAACCGGTGACGCCTTTTTCGGTTACAAATAAGCCCGGAACCTGTTCGGACAGAATGGATAAAACACCTGTTTCCACGCTTTCTTCTAATGTTTTACTGTTAACAACCGAGATATTAAATGGAATCTGGTTCCGTGTCACTTCGGTTTTTGTTGCAGATATTACCACCTCTTTCAGGGGTAAGGTATCATTCAATCTGGGTTTTGAATCGGCGTAAGCTGCCAATGCGCAACTTGCCAATCCGAAAACGAGCAGAGGTAAAGTAGCAAATCTATTCATAATCGTAACACTATTTTTTTAACGAAACAAAGGTAACACAATTTTTTAAAAAG
This sequence comes from Dysgonamonadaceae bacterium, assembly GCA_031289145.1. Classification (GTDB taxonomy): domain Bacteria; phylum Bacteroidota; class Bacteroidia; order Bacteroidales; family Azobacteroidaceae; genus Azobacteroides. The sequence continues at coordinate 25,330 of JAITQA010000127.1, forward strand.
GTAACACAATTCTCAAAAAAAATGATGTTTGCCAAATCTTTTCATTTTTGTAACAAAAACGTAGATAAGTTGTAATATCGGCGCTTTATTTTTGTATCATGAAATTATTAAAAAAATGACGTATGAAAAAGATTATTTTAGCAAGTATTTTGTTATCAGCCATATTATGCGGTGCACAAGCACAGAAAATCAAAGGCTCCGACACCATGTTGCCTTTGTCGCAAAGGGAAGCCGAAAGTTTTATGAAAGCGAATCCGGCACAAACGGTAACCGTCACAGGAGGCGGAAGCGGTGTGGGCATATCCGCTCTGTTGGAAGGAACAACCGACTTGGCGCAATCTTCACGAAAAATCAAGTTTGACGAAAAACAGAAATTACAGGAGGGCGGTAAAACCGTCAAAGAAGTGATTGCCGCTTATGATGCTTTGGCTGTGGTTGTAAATCCGGCGAATAAAGTGAGTCGGCTCACCCGCGAGCAATTGGAAGGAATTTTTACCGGGAAAATCACCAATTGGAAAGCGGTAGGCGGTGAAGACCTGAAAATTATCCCCTACGCACGGGAAACTTCGTCCGGCACTTATGAATTTTTCAAAGAAAGCGTATTGAAAAACAAGAACTACAAAAACGGCATTATGAGTATGCCTGCCACGGGTGCTATGATTCAGTCGGTCGGTCAGACCAAAGGCGCTATCGGATATGTGGGATTGGCCTACCTGAGCAACAGCACAAAAGCCCTCCATGTATCATACGATAAAGGGAAAACCTTTGTTGAGCCATCAGTGGCCAATGCTAAAAATAAGACCTATCCCGTTCTTCGCCCTTTGTATTATTACTATGCAGCAACAGCGGAAAAAAAGGTTAAACCTTTCATTGATTATGTTTTATCTAAGGAAGGACAAAAAGTTGTTTCCGGGATTGGGTTTATTTCAATTAATGATTAATATAGCGCAGATACATCCTCATCCCTGCAGGCAAGGATGAGGATGTATATCCTTTATATACAGTAGCCTGAGGCTACTGCTTAGCTATGTTCGCTCTCTACGAGAGTCGGCGGTTGCGCATTTTTAGATGCGTTTGCCCTGTATATTTTTCGGCGAAAAATTCGTTTTATTAAAAAATTTATTATCTTTGTGGCATAAATAAGAAACAAATTTAATTATAATACTTATGAAACGAATTTTTACTTTTTTGTTTATTTCTTTTTGCAGTGTTTCTTTACTTTTTTCACAAGTAAAGTTAACAAAAGTTAATCATGGGTTTTTATCCGGTCAAAGTCATGATTGCCGGGAAGTAAGCTATCAAACGCCGGGTAATGCGGGCGAAAATCTTTATTGGGATTTCAGCGGGCTTGGCTTTGCGGATGATGCGGTATCCGTTTCAAGCCTTGAGGAAAATGCCGGTGAAAGTAATATTAAGGTAGTCAGGAATGACGGCTGTACTTTCTTTTTCAATATCACGGAAAAGGGCAATGAATATACGGGTTACCAAGCCGGAGATGTAACTTTCAGATTATCTCAACCCATTGTTAAAACTACCTATCCGCAAGCATACAATACTTATTTTGAAGGAAAGTATTCCGGAACCCTTACCGTAGCCAATTCAAGTTATACCACTAATTTTGAAGGGCAATATTCCACCCATGCCGATGCAACCGGTACAATTGTTCTTCCGGGAAATATTACCGTTCCGGCTTTGCGGGTGAAAACAACAGAAGGTAACGGCACTTCTTACGAGCAGGTTAAATACCTGTGGTACACCCAAAATGACAGATTCCCGATATTTGTTACGATGGAGAATTATGCGATTGATAAAGCAGGCTTGAAAACTTTGACAAGTGGGAAGTCATTTCTGAATACCCGTGTTAAAAGTCCGAACGTCGCCACCGGTTTAGAATCGCTTACGGCCGGAACGGCAGTCTGCAAGGTATCTCCGAATCCTTTCAAAGATGAAATCCAATTGACTTTTTCTTTGTCCGAAAAAACCAAGGTAAATGTAGCCTTGTATAATGCGAACGGTGCAAAATTAACCGACTTGATTTCAGATAAGGAACAAAGCGGGAATAGCGCCCTCACCCAAAACATAGCAAAATTCACGCAGACGCCGGGTGTTTATTTGCTGAAAATACAATTGGGAAACAAGACTTTTACCGAAAAAATAGTGAAAGCCTATTGATAAATCAAGGAGAAAAGATTCTTTTCTTCATAAATTTCATTGGCAATCTCTACTAACTGTTCTGCCGTAAGCGCATCAATTTTCTGATACACTTGCGGCAGTTCGTCGTATTTATTGAAATGTAGAAAACTTTTTCCCATCCGCAACGCGGTGTTCTCTTTGCTATCACCGGCAATGCCTAATTGTCCTTTCCATTGTTTCACGGCTGCTGCAAATTGCGAACCGGACAATTTGTTGTCTCGCAAGCGCTTCAGTTCTTTGTGTACCAACTGTAAGCATTTGTCTTTCGATTCGTGGTCACAAGCAAAATAAATGGTAAAAATGCCCGTATCGGTATAGGTTCCCAAGCCGGATTCGACCGTATACACCAATCCGTATTTTTCACGCAAACTCAAATTCAGCCGACTATTCATGCCCTGTCCTCCTAAAATATTGTTTAACAAACATAAACCAATACGCTTATTGTTAAAAATACAATAAGCTTCGGCGCCGATTACTACATGTGTCTGGTGTAAATTCTTTTTATTTACAATTACTTGTTGGGAAGGGAGAAATACAGGAGCTGTCCGTTGAGAAGAAAGGCCGGGATAATGAAAATCCAGCATATATTTTTCCGCCAAACGGACTATTTTCGCGAAAGGGGTCTTTCCGTAAGAAAAGAAAACCAATTGTTCCGGGCTATAAAAACGATTGACAAAGGAAGCGCAAGCAGCCGAAGTAAATTTCGCCAAGCTTTTCGTATCTCCCAGTATGTGGTGTCCCAATTCATTTCCGGAAAAAACAAGGTTTTCAAATTCATCAAAAATCAATTCGGAGGGCGTATCTTCATAAGAATGGATTTCATCTATCACTACTTCCCGCTCTTTTTCAATCTCTTGTGCGGGAAATTGGGAATGTCCGACCAAATCGCTTAACAATTCGATAGCTCTCTCCACATCTTGCGACAGGCAGACGGAATAGATAAAAGTTTCCTCTTTTGTGGTGTAAGCGTTCAATTCGCCGCCCACATTTTCCATTCGGTTCAGAATATGCCAAGCTTTCCGTTTTCGGGTGCCTTTGAATAACATGTGTTCGACAAAGTGAGCCATTCCATGTTGCGTCGGTTTTTCGTCGCGAGCGCCGGCATTGACCGCAAAACCACAATAAGAGACGATAGAATCGGAAGGTAAATGAACAATTCGGAGGCCATTGGCCAGTCTAAAAGAAAAATATTGCATATTTTATTCTATTTTTTAGCGTACAAAAATATAAATAAATACCTTTGCAGAATAATAAACAACAGAAATGAGTACAAATTTAAAAAAAATCATCGAAAAAGAGGTACAAGCTATTCAAAATATTCCGTTATCGGACGCTTATGAAAAGGCCATAGATTTGATTATCCGTCAGGTTCATGACAGGCGGGGAAAATTGGTATGCAGCGGCATGGGAAAAGCCGGACAGATTGCATCGAATATAGCCACCACGTTCAGCTCGACCGGAACCACGGCTTGTTTTCTGCATCCGAGTGAAGCCCAGCATGGCGATTTGGGAATTTTACGGGAGAATGACTTAATGCTGCTGATTTCCAATTCGGGAAAGACGCGAGAAATCATTGAATTAGTAGGATTGGCACGCAATATGATTCCGGAAATCCAATTTATCGTTATTACAAGTAATGCGGAAAGCCCTTTGGCAAAAAGCGCCGACGTTTGCTTGTTGACCGGAAATCCCACGGAAGTTTGCCCGCTGGGGCTAACGCCAACCACCTCTACAACCGTCATGACGGTAATCGGAGACTTATTGGTTGTTGAAACCATGAAAAGAATTCAATTTACAGTGGCTGACTATGCCAAACGGCACCATGGTGGTTATTTGGGCGCCGTATCACGATTACAATCAAAAAAATAAGATAACAGATGCAATTCAATTGGAAAGACAAATTAAAAACGATTTTGGTTCATTCGACAGACAGCACGCTCCTTCAACTGATTCGTTATACCTTTGTGGGCGGCCTTGCTTTTGTAGTGGATTTCGGATTATTGTACATCCTGACGGAATATATACACCTGCATTATTTGGTTTCGGCGACCGTTTCTTTTATAGCCGGTCTTATCGTCAATTATATCATCAGTACGAGTTGGGTTTTCAACAAAAAAACGATAAAAAACAAGCGACTTGAGTTTTTTATTTTTTTCCTTATCGGTTTGGCCGGATTAGGATTCAACAATATTTTTCTATGGCTGTTTACGGATTACTTTGCCATCTATTACTTGATTTCCAAGATATTGACGACCATAATCGTCTATTTCTGGAACTTTTTTGCCCGGAAGTATATCTTGTTTAACAAGGACGTTGAAGATAAGGAATCATTAGCCGAGTAATCGTATTATTTTTTCAAAACAGATTCTATCAATTTGTTTTGAATTTCTAACAGTTTTGTTATCTTGTCCTGATTCGATATAATCTATCTTCATTCGGTACTTCACGGAATTTACTATCAATGTTAAAGTAGAATTAATTAAATCATTGGAAAAATAGTTTGGTTTTACAAAAAAAAGACTATCTTTGACGGAGATTAATAACAAAATAATAACTATAAATAGGGATTAAAATCAGAACGCAATATATAACTGAGACCCCTAAATTAAAAAAAACAGTATGGATTTACATGAATTTTTCTTTTTAACCAGTCCTGCATTATTAAAGATTTTTGAGTTCGGTTTTATACCGACAAAGGATGATTTTTGTGAGCTGACTCCCACATTGTACCAAAAATACTATAGAGAAGTGGGACAAACGAATGAACGGATTTTTATGTTATTGCCGGATGATCCGAACTTTCAGCAACCCGGCGAGATGAGAGTTGTGACAGAAAAAGAAATGTTAAGCTTCGACAAAGCAAAACAGTTAATCGAAATTTACTGTAGTGAAAGCAAGGAAACATTCAAAAATGAACAGGAAAAACTGATTTTTGTTGCTTCCGTACTGCCGCCGGTTTTTTCGGAAGGGACAAAATATCAGGTTCAAGGTCGTAAAAAAAACAAGTAGTTTTTTTATTATAGCCTTGCAAAACAATTAATAATTTCATACAAAGTTAAAGAATAAACGCTTAACAAGGATATTAATATCCGATTAAAACTAATTTTTTTCTAAAATAGAACGAATTAAGCAAACTGTTATTAAGTTTGTTAATAGGTGGAAATTATATTTGCATATAAATTTATATAATTCCATTTTTAATCATGAAAAAGATAATTTATAAAATCAAGGTATATTTACTTATACTAATTTGCTTGTTTCTATGTGCTTACAATAGTTCAATCCCCGTTTACAAGGATGCTTCGGCTCCTATTGAAAAAAGGATTAAAGATTTACTGTCTCGAATGACATTGGAAGAAAAAGCGGCGCAGCTGGACATGTTGAAAGCGCCGGATATTCTGCTAACGGCCGACAGTTACAAAGAAGATGTTGTCGCGCATTTTTTCGATACAATCAGTATCGGATCTATTCATGACTTCTATCCCATATCGGCTGAAATAGCCAATGAATTACAAGCTCGTGCGGTAGAAAGGAGCCGTCTGGGTATTCCGGTTTTATTTATTGAAGAAGGCTTGCATGGGTATTGCGGTGAGGGATCAACCACTTTCCCTGTTCCTTTGGGTATGGCAAGCGCATGGGATACCACCTTAATGTATAAGGTAGGCCGCGCTATTGCAAGGGAAACCCGTGCGCATGGTGTCCATTTTCTGCTTGGGCCAAATTTGGATTTAGCCCGTGATCCTCGCTGGGGGCGTACGGAAGAAACGTATGGAGAAGATGTATACCTGAGTTCCCGCATGGCTGTTAGTATGGTAAAAGGGCTTCAAGGCAACAATTTGAAAGATAAGGATGCGGTTGCGGCCGAACCCAAACATTTCGGCGTCCATGGTATTCCCGAAAGCGGAAGTAATACGGGACCTGTTTTTATCGGGGAACGGGAAGCACGCTCCACTCACCTTTACGTGTTTGAAAAAGCGGTAAAAGAGGCCCATGCGCGTGGCATTATGGCTGCTTATCACGACATTGACGGAATTCCCTGTATTTCAAACGAATGGTTACTTACCGATTTGCTTCGGAAAGAATGGGGATTCACCGGCATGGTTGTTACCGACTTAGGCGCTATTCGCCGTTTGTTAACACCCCATTTTACGGCAGCCAATCCCAAAGATGCCATTACCCAAGCTATCAATGCCGGTTTGGATATGCAATTTTATGATTTCAGTTATGATGTTTTCCAGAAAGCAGTGGTTGAAGCTGTAAAAGACGGGAGTATTCCCAAAGAAAAAATAGACAGAGCCGTTGCTGCCGTTTTACGAATCAAGTTTGAGTTGGGATTGTTTGAGCATCCCTATACGGATGTATCTTTAGTGGAAAAAGTATTTCATAGCCCGGAACATAAGGCTTTGGCATTGGAGGCAGGACGTAAATCCATTATCCTGCTGAAGAATGAAAACAACACATTGCCGTTGCGCAAAAACATACAGAAGATTACCCTTGTGGGTAATTTGGCAAATCTTTCTTCCATTGGCGGTTATTCACCAAAGAGAGCCAGAGGAACGACTGTTTTGGATGCGCTGAAGAAACATTACGGAAATGATGTTCAGATAAATTACATCAAGACCGATATTTCGGACAAATTGAAAGACCTCTCTCCGGAAACCTTATCAAACACATCCAATCCGGCCATTCAAGGGCTTTACGGTGAATATTTCAACAATATTGAAATGCAGGGAAAACCGGCTTATACCTCCATTGATGAAAATTTTTCCTATTCATGGCATAACCTGAGTCCCGCGCCGGGCGTGAATATTGACAATTTCTCCGTCCGTTGGACCGGTTATTTAACGGCTCCTGTCAGCGGTTTGTATGAATTTAATCTTGTTTCCGATGATTATGCCAAACTATATTTGAATGATAAATTGTTCATTGATAATTGGGGGGAAAAGAAATCGGGCAATGGCAAATCCAATACGGTTTCTCTTACAGGCGGGACCAAAGTTCCCATTAAAATTGAATTTGCCGATTTGGATGAAAATGCTTCTTTGGCTTTGAAATGGCGAATAGTAGAAGCCGCAAATGATGGTTCTTTCCATAACAAAATAACAGAAGCCGCGGCTGCAAGTGATGTAACTATTCTTGTGCTTGGAGAAACCGATCAGGAAGTAGGTGAAGGGAAAGACCGTCAGAATCTGAATATGAACACGATGGATATTGAAATGCTAAAAGCGGCGTCAAGAGGAGGCAAACCGGTAGTAAGTGTCTTATTGAATGGACGGCCTTTGGTATTTACGCCCGTAGTCGACAATTCTGCGGCAATTCTTGAAGCCTGGTTTCCGGGCGAATCGGGAGGTGATGCGATTGTAGATGTTCTTTCCGGCGCCTACAATCCTTCCGGAAGGTTAACGATTAGTATTCCAAAATACCAAGGCCCGATGCCGGTTTATTATTCCAAGAAGCCATCTTCCCAGAGACGTTATACCGATGGGAACGGGGAAGCCTTGTACGCTTTCGGTCATGGATTGAGTTACGCTGTTTTTGAATATGCGAACTTACAGATTACCCCTGCGAATCCGTCACGAAAAGAGAATATTACCGTTACGCTGGATGTAAAAAACACCGGTACTGTTGATGGTGTAGAAACCGTACAATTGTATGTCCGTGATGTTTTGGGTAGTGTCACCACTCCAGTCAAAGCATTGAAGGGATTTTCTCAAGTGTACTTGAAAGCAGGTGAAACGAAGCAAGTTAAGATAATTGTTACGCCGGAAGAACATCTTTGGTTAATTAATCAGGATATGAAACGGGTAGTAGAACCGGGTGATTTTGAATTTATGATCGGCAGTTCGTCTTCGGATATCAAATGGAGCAAGACAATCAATTTGCAATAAAATTATGGATACAATCAGGTTATTTCAGAGGAATTATTGAAGCAACAAAATAAGTATGAAAACAAAACTATTCCTGTTCTTGCTTTTAGCTTCTCTTTCGGTCGAAGCGCAAGAGCCTTATCAAAATTCGTCTTTATCACCGGACGAGAGAGCAAAAGACTTGTTGAGCCGGATGACGCTTGACGAAAAAATCAGTCAGATGCATAACAATACCGGCGGGGTGAATCGCTTGGGAATACGCCCCTACGACTGGTGGAATGAAGCATTGCACGGTGTTGCCAGAGCCGGAAAAGCCACCGTTTTCCCGCAAACAATCGGTTTGGCGGCAAGCTTTGACGACGCAGCTGTACAGGAAATGTATGATAGGATTTCGGACGAAGCGCGAGCCAAATACCACGACTTTCAGAAGAAAGGAATGTACAACGGTTACAAAGGATTAACCTTTTGGACGCCGAATATCAATATTTTCCGCGACCCACGTTGGGGACGCGGCATGGAAACCTACGGCGAAGACCCATACCTGACTTCCAGGATGGGGCTTGCCGTCGTAAAAGGCTTGCAAGGCGACGGTTCTCAAAAATACGATAAAGCGCACGCCTGCGCCAAGCATTATGCTGTGCATAGCGGTCCGGAATGGAACCGGCATCGTTATAACGCGCAAGATATTTCCATGCGGGATTTATGGGAAACCTATCTTCCTGCATTCAAAACGCTTGTTACGGAAGGAAATGTAAAAGAAGTCATGTGTGCCTACAACCGGTTTGAAGGAGAGCCTTGCTGTTCGAATAAAACCTTATTAACGCATATTCTGAGAAATGAATGGGGATATGACAATATTATTGTTTCGGATTGTGGAGCGATTGCCGATTTTTATGAAAAAAACAAACACGAAACCCACGCTTCAGCCGTTGAAGCCTCAGCCGATGCTGTCTTGTCGGGAACCGATTTGGAATGTGGCGGTTCTTATTCTTCTCTGCGTGAAGCGGTAAAACAAGGTTTAATCAGCGAAGAGAAAATCAATGAATCGGTTTTCCGTTTGCTTCGCGCCCGCTTCCAACTCGGTATGTTTGACGCCGATTCGCTGGTGTCGTGGGCTTCCATTCCGTATTCGGTCGTAGAAAGCGACAAACACAAAGCGAAAGCCTTGGAAATGGCGCACAAAAGTATGGTTTTATTAAGCAATAAGAATAGTTCATTACCACTAAGCAGAAAGATTGAAAAGCTTGCAGTAATAGGCCCAAATGCCAATGACTCCGTTATGCTTTGGGCCAATTACAACGGCATTCCCACCAAATCCGTTACGATATTGGAGGGGATTCAATCTAAATTACCTGCCGGTAGCGTTATTTATGAAAAGGGATGCGATTACGTTGATTCGCTGGTGTTTTTCAGTTATTTCGACCAATGCGCTTACGAAGGCAAGCAGGGTTTTAAAGCCACGTTCTGGAATAGCCGTGACCTTTCGGGGGAAGTAGCTGCAAGCATTCAAATAGACAATCCTTTTAATTTCGATACCGGCGGAGGTACTGTTTTTACTCCGGGTGTGAACTTGAATAATTTTACTGCCCGTTTCGAGTCCGTATTTACGCCGGTCAAATCAGGCGAAGTAACATTCAGCATTGCAGCGGATGACGGATGCCGTGTTTTTATTGATAACAGGGAGGTTATATCTGCTTGGCAGAATGGCCCGGCGCAAAAAAAGCAATACAAACTACAGGTTGAACAGGGGAAAAAATACGCAGTGCTTGTCGAATACTATCAGGCAGGAGGCAAGGGAGAGCTTAAATTTGACATCGGATTAAGTCGACCGATAGATTATAAGTCGGTAGCTGATAAGGTGAAAGATGCGGATGCGATTGTTTTTGTCGGAGGACTTTCTTCTGCGCTCGAAGGAGAAGAAATGGGCGTCAATCTCCCCGGATTCAAAAATGGCGATCGCACCGATATCAACCTTCCACAAGTGCAGAAAAACATGTTAAAAGCCTTGAAAGAAACAGGTAAACCGGTTATTTTTGTCCTTTGTTCGGGCAGTACACTCGCTTTGCCTTGGGAATATGAAACGGCGGACGCTATGCTTGCGGCCTGGTATCCGGGGCAGGAAGGCGGTACAGCTGTTGCCGATGTCCTGTTCGGCGATTATAACCCTGCCGGTCGTTTGCCGCTAACTTTTTACGCCTCAACCGATGATTTGCCCGATTTCGAAGATTACAACATGAACAAAGGCAGAACTTACCGGTATTTTAAGGGACAAGCCTTGTTTCCGTTCGGGCATGGTTTAAGTTATACGAATTTTACGTATTCAAAAGCCGCATTGAGTAAAAAGCAGGTGAAACGCAATGAATCCGTCGCCTTGCATTTACAGCTGAAAAATGCGGGAACAAGGGATGGCGATGAAGTCATTCAGGTCTATATCCGCAATTTGCAAGACCCGGACGGTCCCTTGAAATCGTTGCGGGCATACAAACGTGTCTTTGTCAAAGCCGGACAAACGGTTCCGGTGAAAATAGATTTGCCGGCTTCGGCTTTTGAGTTTTTTAATCCAAAGAGCGAATTAATGGAAATACTTCCGGGTAAATACGAAATATGCTATGGTGGAACATCGGACGATAAACAATTACAATCAATTTCTCTAATTGTATGGTAAAATATGTGCGTTCTTTCGAAATTAAGCGCTCTGTTAATGCTTACATTAATAAAACCGGATTATATTTGCAATCTTAAAAAAATGTATTGAATGAATAGAATTGTAAAAATAATAATCGCAGTTTTGTTTTGTTGGACAACAGGTATCAATCCCCTGTTTTCGCAACATTATCAGACTTACAAAGGATTGGTGATGGCTGGTTATCAGGGCTGGTTTACAGCCGAAGGAGATAACGCCGGTAGAGGTTGGCATCATTACAGAGGTTCTTCCGGATTTACTCCCGGAAGCGCTTCTATTGATTTTTGGCCTGACATGAATGAGTATCCGAAAAAATACGAAACCGCATTTCAATATCCGGATGGCAGTCCGGCTTATGTATACAGCGCTTGCGATGAAGAAACCATCGACTTGCATTTCAAATGGATGAAAGAATACGGTATAGATGGCGTTTTCATGCAGCGATTTGTCGGAGAAATAAGAAATCCGAAAGGGAAGAATCATTTCAATACCGTCCTGAAACATGCCTTGAAAGCGGCAAAGAAATACAATCGGGCAATCTGCATCATGTACGACCTAAGCGGTTATAGACCTGAATATATCGATTTGGTAGAAAAAGACTGGCAGGAATTGCAACAAATTTTCTCCTTGCTCAATCCCCAGGTAAATCCAACCTATCTCCATCATAACAAAAAGCCATTGTTGGCGCTTTGGGGAATTGGCTTCAACGATGGTCGGAAATATTCCGTGAATGATGTAGAACAACTTATTACCAAAGTGAACGGACAAGAAAAGAAGTCTGCCATCCTGTTGGGAGTTCCTTATTATTGGCGGACATTGAATCGGGATACGGAGAACAACCCTCAATTGCATCAATTGATACGAAAAGTCGATATTATCATGCCTTGGGCAGTCAATCGTTATGGTATAACATCTTATTCTACAGCTGTTTTAGAAAAAGATATAAAATGGTGTAAAGAAAATAAAGTCGATTATGCACCTTTGGTTTTCCCCGGATTCAGTTGGGGAAACCTGAAAAGAAAGACTTCTTTGTATAACGAAAAACCGCGTTATCAGGGCGAATTTTTGTGGAAGCAAATTGCCGGAGCCAAAATGTCCGGCGCAGAAATGCTCTATGTCGCCATGTTTGACGAAATGGATGAAGGTACGGCGATTTTCAAATGTGCAAAAGAGGGCGATTTACCTTTGAATGGAGAAGGAAAATTTATTGGAATTGAAAAAAATTTGCCGACCGACCATTATTTATGGCTGGTTGGGGAAGGCGCCAAATGGATAAAAGGTGAAAAGGTGTATGACAATATGCCTGTGAGATACAAGGATTTGTTCCGGAATGAAAATGCTTCAACGCATGACCGTATCCTGGATTTATTATCCAAACTGAGCATTGAAGAAAAAATAAGTTTATTGCGGGCGACCGCTCCCGATATTCCGCTTTTGAATATTTCCCATTATTATCATGGAAATGAGGCTTTGCATGGCGTGGTGCGTCCGGGGCGATTTACTGTTTTCCCTCAGGCAATCGGACTGGCAAGCATGTGGAATCCCGAATTACATTACCGGATTGCAACAGCTATTTCCGATGAGGCACGCGGACGCTGGAACGAATTGGAAGGTGGCAAACTGCAAACGGAACGGTTTACGGATTTACTCACTTTCTGGTCGCCGACCGTCAATATGGCTCGCGATCCACGCTGGGGGCGCACTCCCGAAACGTATGGCGAAGACCCGTATCTTTCCGGCGTGTTGGGAACACAATTTGTAAAAGGACTGCAAGGCGATGACTCCCGTTACCTGAAAGTGGTAGCGACACCCAAACATTTTGCGGCGAACAATGAAGAACACAACCGCTTTGTATGCAATCCTCAAATCTCCGAAAGGCAATTGCGGGAGTATTATTTCCCCGCATTCGAAATGTGTATCAAAGAAGGGAAATCAGCTTCTATCATGTCGGCATACAATGCGATAAACGACGTCCCCTGTACGGCTAATCCCTGGCTGTTAACTAAAGTGCTGCGGCAGGATTGGGGATTTAACGGTTATGTCGTTTCCGATTGCGGCGGACCGAGTTTATTGGTATCGGCGATGAAATATGTAAAAACGAAGGAAACGGCGGCGACTTTATCCATCAAAGCCGGTTTGGATTTGGAATGTGGCGATGACGTCTATATTACGCCTTTACTGAACGCCTACAAACAATATATGGTCAGTCAGGCGGAAATCGACACGGCGGCTTATCGCGTAATAAGGGCGAGAATACGTCTGGGTTTATTGGATAATCCGGAACTGAATCCGTATAACAAAATAGCGCCTTCGGTGGTAGGTTCCGAAAAGCACAAACAATTAGCGCTTGAAGCAGCCCGCCAAAGTATTGTCCTGTTGAAGAATAAGAATAAAACCCTGCCTTTGAATGTCAATAAGGTAAAATCCATTGCCGTTGTCGGCATCAATGCCGGAACAAGCGAGTTTGGCGATTACAGCGGCGCTCCGGCAAATGCTCCGGTATCCATCGTGCAAGGCATCCGGAACAAGGTCGGAGATAAGGTCAAGATTGTTTACGCCCCTTGGAAATCCGCTGTTGACGGTCTGGAAATCATTTCCAAAGCGTTTTTTCCCGATGGATTGATTACCGAATATTATGCCAATATGCAACTGGAAGGCGACCCGAAAGTCCGGAAAGAAGAATGGATCA
>JAITQA010000152.1 GCA_031289145.1 Dysgonamonadaceae bacterium
TTTATATATGTTGTATTAATTTTTGCATTTGCTGTTGAATTTCAGCAGGTACAATTTCAGATAGTTTTTCGGTTTCAAATTCATATTTCATTACTTTACTCGGCTTGTCGTATGAATTGAATTTGACGTCTTTATATTGATTTAACGAAAATTCTATAAGCAAATCTCTGGAATTTTCTATAAATTGATAATTTTTTACCGAATTTATGCTGTCGGTTATTTTTCTCATTTTTCCCGATTTCAAAGAATAAATGCAAAGATTTCTGTCATCTCTCAAATCAATTAGTCCATCTTTATTTGTGTCTTTTTCAGAGGTATAGAACACGAGCAAAATATCATCTTTGAAATAATATGCCTGCATTTCATTCAGCATTATTCTTTCGTTAAACAATAAAATAGTTTTATTTGCAACAGGTTGATATACAATTAAATTTGTATATTGTCCTTCAAAATATTGCTTTTGATAATATCCTTTTTCAAAGGAGCGGTGCGTATCCAATAGACCGAAAACTTCTTCTTCAAGCGCGAATTCAGTCTCTTCCGCTTTATTTAATGTGGTAACCGAAACGGGAATAATATAAATAGCATTTAACGTGTCGAGCAGCAAAGGAGACTGATACGATACAATCTGTTTTCTTAAACTTTCCTGATTAAGTGTTTCTGCTTTTTCATCAGAAATTAAACTGTTGGAATTGACAGTTCTGTAATTTCTTCTGTCGAATATTCCTGATTCGATAAGAGATACAATAATGAAGACAATCAACAAGATAATACTCAAAACACCTACGATAGCAAGTATCACCTGATTAAAATTTTTAATTTTTTCGATTTTCATAATTTTTAATTTTTAATATACCAATTTGCTCATTTACATTGATTTTTCTCGATTGATACAATTCGACCAACTGTGCCTGTGTGAGCCACACGTTTTCATTTTCAAACCGCACGCTGATTTTTGTTGTACCGTCTTCGGTTTGATAAATCAGAATTTCGCTGTTGGGGTTTTGTATTGTATTTTTTACATTTATTTTTGCCATTCCATTTAGTTTAATTCATTTTATTAATAAGATTTACGACAACCTTGACCATTATATCTTTTTCTTCAATACTCGGATATAAATCTTCGCCTCCAAAAGTCTGATAAATCGTATTGACAGAGCTTTTGAATGATTCGTCTTTTTCATTGGCGAAAAGTCCTCCGGAACCAAATTTTTCCTGAAGCGTTTTTATGGCTTCGATGGCATTTTCGTAAGTTGCCCGAAAAGGCTCGCTTTTTGTTGTATAATCTACTTCAAGCGATTGATAATCATACTTGTCCAAAGTATCTAAAGCATAGGTGTAATCGGTGATTACATTCAACAATCCTGTTGCTTCATCAGCGGTTAAACGTTGGCTATCAATTACATTGGATAAAAGTTTTACGGTGTTTTTTAAATCTTCAAATTGCTTGTTTTTTACTCGTTGATTAATCGCGTATCCTTTTACAATATATTCTTTTAGAATACTATTTGCCCAAATACGAAATTCAGTTCCACGTTGGGATTTAATTCTGTAACCAACTGAAATGATTACATCTAAACTATAATGTTCTATATTTCGCTTGATGCTTCTTTCTCCTTCTTGTCGAACTGTCAAGTATTCCTTGACAGTTGCTTGTCTGTTCAGTTCACCTTCTTTGAAAATATTGTTAATGTGCAGACTAACATTCTGTTTGCTTGCTTGAAAAAGTTCAATCATTTGATTTTGATTCAACCAAACCGTATCCTTATCCAATTTCACATCTAATTGAATTCCGTCCGTAGTCTTATATATTTTTATCTCGCTATCAGGCTTTTGTATTGCTTTTTCGTTCATAATTCTTCAGTATAATTTCCAATACTTACAGTAGGTTCCGTCCAATATCTTCTTTTACGATAAAATCGCAGCATAAAATCCAGATTATCCATCAACAGCGGAAAGACGTAAGGCGAAAAAGCGCTTGCGTCAAGCTCTAATTTAATGATTTGATTTTCAACGATATAATTAATAAATTCCTGTTTACCTTTTATGAAAGTAATTGTACTTCCATTATTTACCTTTAGAAAGGCGCGTTCCGTATTTTTTGTAATTTCAAGTTTTTGGGACATATCATCAAAAACAGGGTCACCTATCAGAGTGTTTTCGCTGATAACATCTTCAAAATAGGCCACAAGCACAAGGGATAGTGAAATCTGCTCTTTTTGCGTTTCAAACAAATAGGTCAATTTCGATTTTTGAATAATCCGCAAAACCTTGTTGCACAGATTTACATAGTACAAATCCACAGCACCAGCCTTGTCGTAAGGATGTAATTTCAGCCAATCCTTTGCTGAAACGATATTTAATTTTATTTGCATAGCTGTTTATTATACTATTATTTTCGTTCTGCAAAGAAATTAGTTATCAAAAAATATTCGAGCCTTATCATGCAATACATTATCTAACAAAATAGTATAATCACCAATATTTGCGCCAACATCAAAAATAGTGATAGTACCTTCTGGCTTACATTTTCGCGCAATATATTCTACTACCCCTTTCTCTCCCGATGTTTCATCGGATACACTATCTCCACGTCCAATGTGCATGCCTATTAATGCAAGTTGGAGAAGATTCTCAAAAGATGGTTGGAGTTTTTTCTTTCCACCTATTTTTAATACTTGGGCTTTAATAATTTTCTTTAACATAGCTCTTAAAAATAATTAAATTAATTGTATGACTTCTAATTCTTTAGCTTATATATTTTGTTTTATCAATTCAAACATAAAATTTCCGGGTTAAATCAGTATAAAAATCCGAATAACCAGAGTGGAATACAGTTCTCCGAACCTTTTTCCAAATCAGCTACTCCGTAATATATATCCGGTTTAATTTTCCTGTTCTCTTTGTCGACTATATTGAAAG
The DNA here is from genome assembly GCA_031289145.1 of Dysgonamonadaceae bacterium. Taxonomy (GTDB): domain Bacteria; phylum Bacteroidota; class Bacteroidia; order Bacteroidales; family Azobacteroidaceae; genus Azobacteroides. The sequence goes on from JAITQA010000152.1 coordinate 2,923, forward strand.
CATACTTACCGTCAACTAAAAACCGAACATTTTTACTTTCCGAATTTACTTTGTAATCTTTGTGCACCTGATTGTAAAAAAATGTCTCCCGTAAGGCTTTTTCTTCCACATCTATCATCCGCGTTGCATACAGCAAATTCGGGTTTTGCAGATACAAGCGCGTCGGTTTCTTTGGAAAATCCTCATTGACAGGATACAACAGATTGACTAAACGAGCATCTTTCAAATATTTAATGTAATTCATCACGGTGGCTCTCGACGTTTTTATTTCGCGACTCAAGCGGGTGATATTAGCGTTATCCGGCGCCGATAAAGAAAGCAGATACAACAACTTTCTGATTTTAGGCAAATAACTCTGTTCCATTTGATTAATAGATAAAACATCGACTTCGAGCATCATATTCATGGTTTTCAACAGATTTTCCGAAAAGTTTCTTTTTTCAAGAAAAAACGGATAAAATCCATGATGCAGATAATCAGCCATATAGGCCAGAGGATTTATCTTTGAACAAATCTCGGTCGAAATAGCTGCATGGTGCTGGATTATTTCTTTCAGACAATAGGGGTTAAACGTTTCCCCGGTCATCAGCTCAATATATTCCCGGAACGAAAATCCCCGCAAATTGTAAGAAACCACTTTATTAACCAACGGCGAATTATCACTCTTCAATCGCATCACGGAAGAGCAGGTGAAAATTATCTGCAAATCCGGATAATTGTCATAGCAATACACCAGTTCGGAAGCCCAGTCAGGATATTTGAAAACCTGGTCGATGAGCAACACTTTTCCACCTGCCATCCGGAACTCATTGGCAAAATCTTTGATAGTTCTGACCGTAAAGTAAAAGTTATTCAGGTTGATATATAAACATTCTCTGTTGTCAGGCGCAAAATGTTCCTTGGCATACTGAATCAGAAAACTGGTTTTCCCAACGCCCCGCGAACCTTTAATCCCAATCAGACGGTCGTTCCAATCAATCTCATTCATCAGTTTTCTCCGTAAGGGAAGATGCTGATGTTCAACCAAATATTGATGCGTTTTATACAGAGATTCCATAGGTGTTACTTCCTATTTATATATTTTGACAAAATTAAGGAAAAAATCCCAAATTGCAAAGTCCACATTGCAATTTTAATATAAATTCACTAAATAGAAATAGTAATCGGCGCTTTCTCTACTATCCACTACGGCAATATTATTTTTTGGTTTCCGTCGTCAGTAGCGCAAAGTATGGTGAAAATATTTCTATCAATAGCCTCTAACAAAGCTCGTTGTGAATAGCCGTAACCTATTCCGAATATTTTTTCCGAATTCACCAAATCAAATGTTTTGAAGTAAGCTAAGTCTGTTATCTCAACCAAAACATCACACAATGTTCTGTCTAATAAAGTATTGGTTCTCGACATGTAATGATAAGCCCGTTCAGCTATGTGCAAAATGGTTTTGTTGTATTTTTTCGATACGAGGGGACTTACATTTACCCCGATTACTTTGTTACATAAACTTCGGATAGTCGATACCGGAAAATTCTTGAAAACACCGCCGTCTACGTAGTTGGTTCCATTGATAACAACCGGATTAAAGACAATCGGGATGCTACAAGAAGCAATTACAGCGTCGATAATCAGTCCTTTATCAAAAACCTCACTTTTCCCCTCATCCAAATTTGTAGCTATCACTTTTAGCGGAATTTTCAAATCTTCAAAATTCTTTGCGTGAAGATGCTTTTTCAAAAAACGACGCAATCCGGACGTACCGAATATCGCAACAACCGGCACCTGTATATCGGCAAATTCTCTAAAATCTTTTCCGACAAATAATTGAATTATTTCTTCCGGAGCATATCCGTCGGCGTACAATACACCGGCTAAAGCCCCGGCGCTGGTTCCTGAAATGATTTCAGGCTTAAGCCCAAAGTCCTCAATGGCTTTCATCGCACCCGGATGTGCAAAGCCCCGGGCGCCTCCACCGCTTAAAGCCAAGCCTAATTTATATTTTTTTTTATCCAGTAAATCTGTCATTGTCAATACGTTTTATGTTTTGTACAATACGTTCTCTCAGCAGAGAAGCCATCTCTTTTTTCTTTTCCGACCAAATAGATAACTCTTTCAGTAAAAGGTTCATTTGCTCAAAATCGTTATTATTTTCTGCATTTTTTATCTGCAAATTAATTTCATCTATATGATTTTGCAACAACACATTCTTGTAGTTGACAAGTTCATAAGGAACCTGGTCGATTAATTTTTCTTCCTCCTTTGGAACAGGTTTGTAGCGGGAATGAATCTTACTTTCAATATATTTATCTGTGGCTAAATCAACTGCTATTTTACTGATTTGCGGATTGGCATGATTTTTGAACCAGATTTCAGCCTTGAATCCTTCTTCTTTGTATTTTTGGTAGGCTTCTTCCAGAATCAGTTGGTATAACGAATTAGAAAATTTCAAATCATCTCGTACCAACTCTTCCCAAATGTACTCAATAACAAAAAGCGGCGCTACTTTCTCTTCCTTGTGATTGTCATCTTCCGCATTTGCTTCTTTTTTGACGTTTAGCATATCAACTTCTCCATAACGAACAACGTAATGAAGGATAGCGCGTTCGTGTTTCGCTAAAGCAGAAACTTTTTCCAAATCAAAATCTTGAAAGGTATCCTGGTTTTCGGGCGGAAATACTTGCTCTTCCGGAGGCCTTCCGCTCCCTTCCGGATTTTCAATTTCCGGATACAAGGGTTTTTTCTTCTGTAGCAAATTTTCCTGTCGCTTTTTGGAAATGGCTCGGACCAAAGTACCCTCATCCACACCGGTTATCCGGCTACATTCTTTAATATACAGCAAGCGGATAATCTCTTCCGGAATAAGCGCTATGGTAGTGATAATTTCCGTAAGCATCTGCGCTTTTTTGACAGGGTCATTTCCGGCTTCCTGCATCAATAATCCGGCTTTAAATCGGACAAAGTCCGTTTCATTGTTCCTGATATACTCGTTGAAAGAAGTTGCATTCTGCTTGCGAGCAAACGAATCAGGGTCTTCTCCTTCCGGTAACAGCACAATTTTAATATTCAGTCCGGCTTCCAGTAAAAGGTCGATTCCCCGTATCGCCGCTTTAATTCCGGCCGTATCGCCATCATAAAGAACGGTTACATTGGTTGTAAAGCGGTGAATTAAACGAATTTGACCTTGTGTTAATGCAGTTCCTGAGGAAGCAACCACATTTTCTATCCCTGCCTGATGCATAGAAATCACATCGGTATATCCTTCCACCAGAAAGCACCGGTCTTGCTTAACGATGGCTTGCCGGGCAAAATAGATGCCGTACAATTCATTCCCTTTGTGGTAAATTTCGCTTTCAGGTGAGTTGACGTATTTGGCGGTTTTTTCATCTTTCAGTATGCGTCCGCCGAAAGCCACTATCTTCCCGGATAAAGTATGGACAGGAAACATGACTCTTCCCCGAAAACGGTCGGCCACGTAATTGTTTTCTCCGACAATCGCTAATCCGGTTTTTTCCAAATAGGTTTTTTCATATCCGGCTTTCATCGCCTGTTGGCTGAAAGCATCTCTGCCTTCTAAAGAATAACCTAACTGGAATTTTTTGATGATATCGTCGCGGAATCCTCTTTCTCTGAAGTAGGAAAGCCCGACCGATTTTCCTTCCAAGTTCTCAAACAAATTGGCAGTAAATGATTTTTGCGCATAGGCATTGAGGATAAACATGCTTTCCCTGTCATTTCCGACTTGCTTTTGTTCATCGGTCAGTTCGGTTTCTTTTACTTCAATTCCATATTTTTTTGCTAAATACTTTAACGCCTCTACATAAGTGAGTTGCTCGTGTTTCATGACGAAATGCAGCGGTGTCCCCCCTTCGCCACAAGCAAAACATTTACAGATATTTTTGGCTGGAGAGACCGTGAATGAAGGCGATTTGTCATCATGAAACGGACACAATCCCACATAGTTAACTCCTTTTTTTCGAAGAGTTATAAAGTCGGAAACAACATCTGTAATCTGAGCTGCCGACTGAATTCTTTCTATGGTAGCATAATCAATCATCGACTACAAAGATAGTTCTTTTTAATAAAAATAGTATCTTTGTACAATAATCTAATTGTATGAAATTAGTAACACCTCATAATTGGGTAGATTATCGGTTGATAGATTCCGGCGATTACGAAAAACTTGAACGATTCGGGCAGTACACCTTGCGCCGTCCGGAACCGCAAGCGGTATGGCGAAAATCAATTCCGGAAAAAGATTGGGAACAGCAGACATGCGCGTGGTTCAGGAAGGAGAAAGGAAAAACCGGCCCGGAAGGAAGTGAGAAAGGAGAATGGATACTCAAACCTGAGATGCCTCAACAATGGTTTGTAGCGTATGTTTACAAAGAAATGCGTCTTCGTTTCCGCTTGGGGCTTACTGCTTTCAAGCATGTAGGCATTTTTCCCGAACAAGCTGAAAACTGGACGTATATCTATGATAAGGTGCGGAATTTCTCCGGTGAACCGCCAAAGGTGTTGAATCTCTTTGCTTATACCGGTGGCGCCTCTTTGGCTGCCAAGGCTGCCGGCGCCGATGTGAGCCATGTCGATTCGGTCAAACAGGTTCTGACCTGGGCAAGGGAGAATATGGAAGCTTCCGGTTTGGATAATATCCGTTGGGTAGCGGAAGATGCTTTGAAATTTGTCAAGCGGGAAGTCAAACGAGGCAAACGTTACCATGGAATTATTGTAGACCCTCCTGCTTATGGTCGAGGGCCGGAAGGCGAAAAATGGATATTGGAGGACCATATTGCGGAACTGATGGATGCATGCGGTAAAATTATTGGTGAAAAAGACGCTTTTTGCGTGCTAAACTTATATTCCATGGGTTTTTCATCTTTAATTGCCGAAAATTTGATAAAAGACTATTTTCCAAATTGTCCGGAAATTGAATTCGGAGAATTATATCTGCCGGATGATTCGGGGAAAAATCTACCTTTGAGCGTATTTTGCAGAGCAAGTACAAGAAAAATAGTAACAAGCGTATGATTTCAATTTATAACATTAAGCCGAAGTTTCAGCAATTCCTGTTGCCGGTATTGCAGGTTTTACATAAGAGAAGCGTTACGGCAAATCAAATCACAATGGCATCGTTAATTTTGTCGCTTCTGATTGGCGTTTTATTTTGGTTTGCAGCCGATTATCCGGTGTTGTTCCTTGCTTTGCCTATTGGTCTGTTTATCCGTATGGCATTGAATGCATTGGATGGAATGATGGCTCGAACCTACAACCAACAAAGTAAAGGGGGTGAAGTACTGAACGAATTGGGAGATGTGGTTTCCGATTTGTTTATCTATTTTCCTTTGCTTCGATTTGAAGGTGCAGACCGCTATTGGGTAATCGCTTTTATCTGCTTCAGCATCGTAAATGAATTTGCCGGTATTTTAGGGAAAGCGGTTTCCGGTCAACGCCGTTATGAAGGGCCTATGGGGAAAAGCGACCGGGCATTTGTAATGGGTGTTTACGGGCTTTTATGCTTTTTCCACGTTGGTTTCAGGCCTTATTCGGGTTTTATATTTTCGTTTCTGTTGCTTTTACTCTTAATAAGTACTTTTACCCGGGTGAAAAAGACTTTATCCGACTAATAGGATTCGATACACTAAACTATTTACTATCAAATGAAAATAAATTTCGACTGGCTCTTACATGCAAAGATTTTTGAGAATAAAGAAATAACGACTATCATCATTTTGATTTTTGGTCTTTTAACTTTTGCCACGCTTTTGTTTTACGTTATTGGAAAATTAAAGCCGAATGTGGATATCAAAGAATTAAAAACCCGTACAAAATCCTGGTGGATAATGTCGTTACTGTTTATTGTAACCACTGTTTTCAGTACGAAAATATCCTTTATTGCGATTGCATTTTTATCTTTTGCCGCTTTTCGGGAACTTTATTCCATCTTGGGATTCCGCCAATCCGACCGGCGTGCGATTTTTTGGGCGCTTTTATCCATTCCTGTTCAATACTATCTGGCATACGTCGGCTGGTATGGCGCATTTATCATTTTTATCCCGGTGGTCATGTTTCTTTTATTACCTCTACGATTAGTTTTGAAGGGGGATACTGTCGGGATTGTCAAGTCGATGGCTACTTTGCAATGGATATTGATGTTGACTGTTTTTGGTATCAGCCACTTGGCTTATCTTTTATCACTTCCGGATTTGGATGGTTTTGAGGCCGGTGGACGGGGCTTACTGCTTTTCATTGTCTTCCTTACAGAAATCAATGATGTGATGCAGTTTGCATGGGGAAAACTGCTCGGCAGACATAAGATAATCCCGAAAGTTAGTCCGAATAAGACATGGGAAGGTTTTATTGGCGGAATCATTTCTACCACTATCATCGGCTATTTTTTATCGTTTTTGACTCCCTTGACACTTTGGCAATCTATTTTTGTGAGTTTTCTGGTAGCGATTTCCGGATTCATTGGCGATATTGTCATGTCGTCCATCAAGCGGGATATTGGCGTAAAAGATACGGGAGCAACCATTCCCGGTCATGGCGGAATTCTTGACCGGATTGATTCCTTAGCTTATACGGCGCCTGCCTTTTTTCATTTGGTGTATTACATTTGTTATTAATTTTTCAAACAGATGAAGATGCAAGCCTTGATTTTACGGTTAATATACAGCGTTCTGGTGCGCCGGGCGCTTCAATGGATTGTAGGAGTTAAATTCGACAAAGGCTCGTTTCTTTTGAAAGAGCAGCAATTCATCATTGTAGCCAATCACAATAGCCATTTGGATACCCTGACTTTGCTGGCATCTATTCCATCCAAAATCCTTCCCCGTGTGAAACCGGTAGCTGCTAACGATTACTTTGGGAATACAAAGTTCAAGGCAAAAATAAGTAATTACTTCATCAATACCTTGCTGATTTCCCGTTCCGGAGGGTCTAATGCAATCCGGCAGATGAAGAAAGCGTTGGATGATGGCTATTCGTTAATATTGTATCCTGAAGGCACTCGCGGAAATCCGGATGAAGAAAGTGAGTTGAAACCGGGAATTGCCTTGCTTTTGTCTTTGTGTCCGCAAGTCAAATACGTTCCCGCATATTTGACCGGGATGGCAAAAGCAATGCCAAAAGGTGACGGATTGATTATTCCCTACGAATCTTCGTTGATTTACGGAAGGCCCCGTTTAATCGAATCGGGGGATAAAAAAGCAATTCTCAAACAAATAGAAGAAGATTTCAACGCATTGAAAGCAAGGTGTGAATAGAATAGTCTTTTGACGATAAGGTAGCGTACCTCTGATACAAATTTGATTATTTTTATCTTTTAATTGCCGGAAGTATTTGCTATATTCAAAAGTTTTTGTACCTTTGCCCCGTCTATGAGAATATGCCCAGATGGCGGAATTGGTAGACGCGCTGGTCTCAAACACCAGTGGATTCATTTCCATGCCGGTTCGATCCCGGCTCTGGGTACTTTTGAAAACGCTAATAGTCAATAAATAAGACTGTTAGCGTTTTTGCTTTTCTGTTTTTGGCGACTTATTTTGAAAGAACGACAAAGGCACCTCAAAAACCGCTGTCTTTAAAGTGCCTTTCTTGCATTTAAAACAATACCTTTCGGCATTAATTTCAGGACAAAGATAATTCTTTTAATTGAAAAACTTAATATTTTTCAATTGTTTTTCTCCGGCGCTTAGAAAATACTTTTGTATTAAGAATGTTTGTGTTAAAAAACATAAATTGTTTTTTTTGTACGTATCGTCGATTTGTTATCATTTCCGGTTCCAGACAGAGCCGCGGATCTTTCACCACAATCCGGTTAAATTATTAAAGCATTTTCTGCACATGGATAATCATTTCAATTGACAAATCGCCTTTCAGGACAATAACGCCGTTACGCTGTCTGGCAGGCGGATATTTTTCTGCTACAATCTTCACACTCTTTAAGCGCCTTTGTTTTTGCCAAAGATGAATGACCATTGATATTGATAACCTTGTAACTGTTACTTTTTGACGGCGTATTGCCTAATATGGTTTGTGATTTATTACTCATATCGTTAATGTTTTAAGATTGATAAAAACTTGTTTCATGTTGGAAATATCCACGCTTTGAATGGGCATGATTTTCGGAATTGTCGAACGTTTATTATAAGCCTCAACACTTGGATAGACGGTATAAGTTATTCGACCGTCCGGCGGCGTGGGTATGTGCAATCTCCCTGCATTGGAAACATAGCAAATTAGTTGCTTATCCGGTGTCGGTTCTTTTATAGTCGGCATTTCTGCTATGGATTGATTTTCCATAGCGAAGTCGGACGGAGAAAACTGTACAAGGTAATCCGCCAAGTCAAAGCCCGCTTTCAGTTCTGCTTCGGTTGCTTGCTTTTCTATCAAAGAAGAAACGGATATAGTGCAAATGGTAGATATTGCTTTTGTTTTTTCATTCCATTCATTGTATTTTCCGGCATCAGGATATAATATCACATTCCGCCCTTTCAATGCTTCACAGAGTTTCAGCGACAAATTACCGCATCCGCCACAAGCAAGCCAAATGAAGTTCGGGAGATACACACTTGCAATAATAGCTGTTTTTTCGCTTTCGACAATGACAATAGTTTTGTTTTTATCAATCAATAAATGTTCGCCGAATAAGCACTGTGATAAATTGAAGTCGGGCAATTTCAATATAGCATGTACCCATTGTATTTTATTGACAGGTTCTTTTACTCGTTTGCCGGTATTACTGTTATACTGCATTATCTTTCCGGTATGAATTTTCTTGTTAGCATCTATTTGCCAGAAAACTGTTGCACCGTCCCAATGCTTGGACGTTCCGATAAAATACCGGTTTATTGCTTCTTTGGCAGCCTTGTCTCCCGCAACGCCCCGCAAGTATTGAATAAGTCTGTTATCTTCATAGCCATGCAAGGACTTTTTTAATAATTCCGTGTCAATGTAAGATGGTCGGGGTTGAGGCTTCGGTATTGGCTTCATTCGTGGAGTATAAGCCATTTTCTTATCAAAAGAAATATCATTGTCGGAAAAATATTCTTTCGGAGGATAGTGGTGTCCGCAATTGTCGGAACGGTCGCACTTGCCAACGGTTGAATGTAGCGGGTTGCCGCTACTATTATCAATGTAAAGGACAAAGGTTTTCCTTTCGCATTTCGGGCAAATGTTTTTCCCTTTTTTCTGTAAACTGTATTTATAATCTTCCATGACTGACTTGTTTTTTGTTCACGGCGTTCACGTGTTCACAGGTATGAACACGTGAACATCATGAACACGAACATTATTTTTTTGAATATTTATTGACAGCTCCTAATGATATACCTAACTCTTTTGCAATATCCCTTTGCGTCCGTCCGGCTTGTGATAATTCTTTGACTTTACAAATCAAATCGCTTTTTTCATTCTCGTTGGGCTGCTTCAAATGATTAAATTCCGTATCGTAATTCACAAACTTAAATTGCAAAAATGAGTTTTCTTTGATAATCTCATAAACAGGTACATTATCGCTATCATAATTAACTTCACTGCTTCTACATTTAAGTTGTTTGATATACCGGAGATTTTTATCTTTTGCACTTCTTCCGATTGAAAAAGCAGCATCGGCAAAATTCGACTTCATTTTTGAGCCTTGTAAATCATTTAGGCTTATCGGACGGCTCATATCTGTTTTACGGGTATGTTCCAATAGCAGCATGGTTAAGCCATATTCAAACTTTAAATCACAAAGCAAATCCATAAGCGGCTTAGTGTTCCGGGCAGAATCAGTATCACTACTTATTAATTTCGTCATATTGTCTATGATAATAATCTTCGCAGCGGAACAGTCGATTAACCTTTTTAAACTCTCAATGAAATAATCATCATAATTGCAACCATCAGGAACTTTGAAAGGTCGTGCAAAATCCGGTCTAATCAAATTTTCAGAAAACTTATATTCATCTTGGTAATTCTCGCTATATCTGTTTTGAAATTGTTTATCTGACAATTCCAAATCAAGATACAAGACTTTTTCCGTTTTGCTAATTTCATTTGCTATCTGGACGGCGAAAATTGATTTACCAATTCCCGTGTCAGCAAAAAGAAAAGTTATTTCACCCTCGAATATCAGAAATTGATACATATTGCGCGGGATAGGTTGCGCTTTTGCATCTTCCAAACATTGATTGGCTGTTCTTACCCTGAATAGTCCAGCTTGTGATTGTGGCTGCTCGGTTAATCGTTCCAT
>JAITQA010000014.1 GCA_031289145.1 Dysgonamonadaceae bacterium
ATTACTTTCTCGAAATGCGCTTGCGCCTTTTCCTTATCTCCGAAACCTAAGTAACCCAATCCCATCACATAATGGCAATGAATTTGATTACGGATATTCAAATCATCGTCCCAAATGGCTAAATCAGGCAACGATACGGCAAAATAATCAATTTTGCAGGTATTAAACATTTGCTGTTCCCCGTATTTGATTAATTGATTAAACCGATTACGCGCTTTGTCTTCTTCGCCCAACGCCCGCCAAGCTAATCCTTGATAGAAAATTTTATCGGGTGGTTGATCGTTGTAGAAAAAAGCCAATTGCACTTCGGAGGAGCCACGTGTCGCTTTTTCAAACCACGCGTCGGCATTCGTTTCATCGCCCAATCCACGATAAGCAATTCCTTTGTAATAATAGATATCGTTTTCTTCGGCGTTTTCTAATTTTCCTTCACCTAAGTTGTGGGGATAAACATCGGTGTCTTTCAACAGTTGCAAAGCCCTTGCATAATCTTTCCGATTGATGGCTTGCTTCGCTAACTCCACACAACAGAGCACATATTGACCGGTTACTTTTCCCTCGCCACCTTCCCATGGATGGAATTTTCGCCTTTCAATCAAGTGTTTCGCTTTTTCATATTCGCCGGATTGATTGTACAAAGTGATGCGTTCGATAGACAAATCGTCGCGCTGTTCCACTAAAGGCAAATGGGTTTCCAACAACGCTAACCGTTGCTCGTGCGAACGACCTAATTTTTTATACAACTGGTCTAATTCCATGAAGATACGCGCATCGGTAGGATCCAAAGCGAAAGCTTCTTCCAATAATTGTTGCGCCCGGACTTTATCGTTCCGTTTATTGTAATAAGCCAATGCCAAGTTACGTAATACCGTCGGGAAAGCAGGATCCGATTTCGCCGATTTTTCCCAACAATCAATGGCTTCTTCGTATTGCCGGGCGGCATACCAGAAATTACCTAAGTAATACGGCGCCTTGGCATCCAAAGGATTTTTCTCAAGGACATCCTTCAAAACAATCACTTCTTCTATCCGATTAGGAAAACAACGATCGGGAGACAATTGTGAAGCGGCTTGTCGATAATATTCCTTCGTCTTTTCGGTAGCGCCGGCGAGGGAAGCAAAATAACCCATGGCATATACCGTAATAGGATAACGAGTAAGCGGTGACGATACTTTTCCTTTCAGGTTACGCCTTTCATCCGACAACAATTGTTCAGCTTCTTCATACAATCCTGCCGTTGCAAAATCGAAAGCGTATTCGATAAAATCATGCTCGGACCCACGCGATAATCGCCTGATTTCTTCCAGTATCGACATATCCTGCAGGAGTAAATATTTTTCAAAAAAACAACCGAAATTGAATGGGTCTATTTTCAATGAGTCTTCTATCCATTGCAAAGCCTCCTCTTTTCTACCTAACTTTCGTAAGACAGAGGCTTTCAATTGTCGGGCTTTATGATTGTGCCAATTGCGAATCAAACTACGTTCAACACGGTCTAACGCCTCTTCCCACCGTGCTTCTTGCCCTTTCTTTCGGGCATTTATACATTCCAATTGCGCTAATGCCAAATAAGCGGCGTCTTGCCATGCCGCGTTCCAAGTAGCTTTATAAAAAGCCTCATAAGCGGCTTCATTTTCCCCTTGCATTTTCAAACTCCAACCCAGATTGTAATAAGGCTCGCCATCGTAGGGATTGGGATTACGTTCGGTCAACGTTTCAATTGCTTTCCGAAAATACGGTTCGGCTTTCGCAAATTGTCCGCGACGCAGGTACAACAATCCGACAGCATTGTTGCAACGGACATCTTCCGGTTCGCGCCGCAATGCTTCAAAATAATAATCCAAGGGATTGTAAGTGGCGTGCCGGTACTGCTCCAAATGCAAGCCGGTGAGATACAATTGTTCAATGGAAGCGATTTCTTTCGGCTCTTTGGCTGCTTGAGCCGGTTCGGGAATACGTTTCACCCCCGGTTTTTCGGCTTGATAGGCAAGCAATAATTTATTGCTTGCCGTACGTAATTCAAAATGTAGCTGTTCGGAGCTTGTCGCCCCGGTTTCAAGCATTGTTTGATAGGGTTCAACCGGGGAAACCATAACGATTTTATCAAGGAAAATTTTCCCGTCGTTACCGGTTAAACGCAAACGAAGATTCCGGTAAACGGCTGTCGTGTAAAGAATAATTTCCGTCTTCCCGTCTTTTGTTTCGACATTGACAATTGCCTCTTTTGTCGCATTTTTCACATAACCAATCTTGTTGTACGGCATAAAATATTGTACCCATGATTTTTCTTCGTACGGTTGTAGCCACGAAAAGTCCGGCTGATTATCCGTATAAACGCCCGTCATCAACTCGATATAAGGACCGTCTTCATCGGTCAGATTCCTATCCCAAGCCCGCCCAAAATCACCGCAGCCCCAAGTCCACTGTTTCTTTCCCGGCGACAAATGGTGATTGGCGACATGCAATAATCCACCTTGAACATTCTCTTCGTACCCGCCAACAAAATCATACTTCGACTGGACTGCCATATACGAGGTCGGCACGGGAATATTTTTATACCGGGAAATATCGACGCCTGCCGAATAATCTTGCTTATAGTAGACGCCCATGGCTATCGGGAATAGGGAAACATCACGTTTCCCATGGTCGAAAACAGCGTGTACATCGGGCGGAAATACCGAATAATAATGCTCATGCACTACAACTGCCGGATTTGCCCACCACAGGAACGTTTGCGGAAAAGGGGTCCGGTTGTAAATTTTCACTTTGACTTCCAGATAGGCTTTACCCGGATACAAAGTAAATCCTTGCATTCCTTTGGTGCGGGACATACGTTCCACTTCATTGCACCAGACCGTTTTACTGCCGTCGGCATTTTCTTCGATCGTGCAATCCACCGGTAAAAAGGTACTCGGACGGTGATGCTGGGGCCAATTAAATTCAATTCCTCCCGAAATCCACGGACCGGTCAATCCGACTAAAGCCGGTTTAATCACTTGATTATAATAGACAAAATGACGTTTTTTAATCTTATCGTACGCCATTTGTACGCGCCCTCCCAATTCGGGCAATATCATGATTTTCAAATATTCATTTTCCAAAAAAAAGGCGCGATAGGGCTTATTGATCTTCTCATCCGATATTTTTTCAACGACGGGATAAGGATAAACGACTCCGCTACTCCCTTGATAAACGCGCTTTTCCAAAAAAATCGGATTTTTTTCTTCTTCCCCGATAAGATAAGTAGGGAGTGAAATTTCTTCTTCCCACGCACGCACAATTCCCGTTTCCGTCACGGTAGAATGAATCAAATAGGCGGTTATGTTTTCCATTATTTAGTTAATTCTTTTTCAATTTCCTCCAATGATTTTCCTTTGGTTTCCGGCAGGTATTTTTTAATGAATAAAAATCCGAAAACACAGACGATTCCATACAACCAGAACGTTCCATAAGAACCTAATCCACTATTCAACAAGGGGAATGTATACGTTAATACAAAACAAGCCGCCCACAGGGAAAAAGTAGATACAGCCATCGCCATGCCTCGAATACGGTTAGGAAATATTTCGGAAATCACAACCCAGACAATCGGCGCCAAAGTCATGGCATAACAAGCAATCGCTGCTATCACCAATAGTAATACGGCTATTCCCGTAATATGAAAAAAATAGCACGCGCCTAAAATTGCATAGATGCAAGCCAAACCGATAGAACCGAATAGCAACAAAGCGCGTCGCCCGATTTTATCAACCGTATACATGCCAACAAAAGTAAAAACGACATTGGTAACTCCGGTTACCACAATGTTGAACAAAATGTCGGATACGCCGTAACCTGCTGCCGAAAAGACTTCTTGTGCATAGTTAAAAATAACATTGATGCCACACCATTGCTGGAAAGCAGCTATTACGATACCGATCAATAGTACTTTAGGCATTTTTCCTCGAAAAAGCATTTTATAATTCACTTTTTCTTTCGTTTGGTGCACGGCTACTTTAATTTCATTTATTTCAGCCTGCGCTGCTCCTTTTCCGACTATCCGGTTCAGAATATTTCCGGCTTTTTCGTAGCGTCCCTGCATGGCAAGCCAGCGCGGACTTTCCGGGATAATAAAGATAAAGATAAAAAAGAGTAAGGCAGGGACAGCGCCCGACCAGAACATCCACCGCCAACCTTGCTGTCCATTCCACGAATTGAACAAGTTTTCATCGGGAACAACCGGTTGGGCGATCAACCAATTGACTATCTGCGCGGACAGAATACCCAACACAATCGTTAGTTGATTGATGGAAACAAACTTTCCGCGAACATGGCTTGGAGAAACTTCAGCAATATACATCGGTGACAGATTGGATGCGATACCGATGCCGATACCGCCCAAGATCCGGTAAATGATAAACCATTGAATTGTATGGGCAATCCCGGTTCCGACAGCCGCCAAAATGAAAATCAATGAAGCTACAATCATCAATGGTTTTCGTCCGTATTTATCGGACAGGCTACCGGAAATCATCACGCCGATTAAACAACCCAAAATAGCGCTCCCCATCACCCATCCTTGTAATGCCGGATGATTGGTAAGATGGAAAAAGGCTTCGTAAAAAGGTTTTGCGCCGCCGATAACGACCCAATCATAACCGAAAAGGAAACCACCCATTGCCGAAACTAAGGAGATCGTCAACAAATAGGGGTTCGTTTTTTGATGTTTTATCATAAATATTATTGAATTATATTACAAAAGTAGTCGGATGTTTTGTAAGTATTATGTACTTTTGTTTTGAAAACATGTAAATTTCTACTATTTTTGCCGGTACTAATAAAAGACACCACAAATAGAAATACAAATCCATGGAAAAGATTGCAGACGGCTTCAAAGGAGAAAAGGCGATTATCACCCCTTATAATATACGCCATTATCAGGAAAAAAATCCGATTACCAAGCAATTATATGTCACCCATATCGGCTACTATCCCAAAGCGAAAAATCATTTCAGGGAACGTATGAACGGCACGCCCGAAAATATATTCATCTATTGCAAAGAAGGTGCCGGTTGGATAGAGTACAAAGACATAAAGCATCATTTGCATCCGAATCAAGCCTTTATTTTACCTGCTAATGAGGCGCATGCCTATGGATCCGGCGTTTCCAATCCATGGAGCATCTATTGGTTACATTTTCGCGGGGAAAATGTAGCTTTGTTTACTTCTCTTATCGGTCGCTTGATTGATTTGGCAGATTCGGATAAAAGTCGTTACGGCGACCGGTTTCTTTTATTTGAAGAAATGTATCAAAACTTAGCCATGGGATACAGTCCCGAAAATCTGGAATATACCAGTTTTTGCCTGATGCATTTTCTGGCATCGGTTAAATACTTGAATCAATACCGGGAAATCAATAATGTAAAAGAACCCGATTTGATTCAAAAAAGTATTCTTTTTATGAAAGAGCATTTGGAAAAAAAAATTACGCTCCATGAGATTGCCGGTCATGTAGGTTATTCAAAATCTCGTTTTAGCGCCTTATTTATAGAAAAAACCTCTTATTCGCCAATGAGCTACTATAATCAATTGAAAATTCAACGCGCTTGTTCTTTTCTTCAGTTTTCTAATTTGAAAATAGAAGAAATCGCTTTTCGATTAGGATTTTACGACCCTTTCCATTTTTCAAAAGCATTTAAACAAGAAATGGAAATAACACCGAAAGAGTACCGAAAAAGATATCAAAACTGATAAAGAAAATAATCAATCCAAAGAATACGCCCTTGTATCTCTTTTATTTACGGTTGACTTAGATACTGTACGACCCATTTCCCCACTTCGGAAGTTTTGTATGCTTTTCCGTTTTCCGCAATATCTTCCGTAACCACTTTCGCAGCAAGAGAAGCATCAACGGCTGCGCGAATCAATTTTCCTTCGGCCTGTAAGCCGAAAGCATATTCGAACATCAATGCGGCCGAAAGAATAGTTGCCAATGGATTGGCAATATCTTTCCCCGCCGCTTGCGGATAAGACCCGTGAATCGGTTCAAATACAGAAGTGTGTATCCCAATCGAAGCGGAAGGCAACATACCCAGCGAACCTGTAATCACCGAAGCTTCGTCGGTAAGGATGTCGCCGAACATATTTTCCGTCACCATCACATCGAAACGCTTGGGCCACTGAATAATCTGCATGGCTGCATTGTCTACAAACATGTATTCGGTTTCCACTTCGGGATATTCCTTTTCTAACCGTTGGGCGACTTGTCGCCAGAGCCGGGAAGTGCAAAGCACATTTGCTTTATCGACAACAGTCAGTTTTTTCCGGCGTTTGCCTGCATAATTGTATGCCAAACGGATAATGCGTTCGAT
>JAITQA010000019.1 GCA_031289145.1 Dysgonamonadaceae bacterium
ATCGAACGCATTATCCGTTTGGCATACAATTATGCAGGCAAACGCCGGAAAAAACTGACTGTTGTCGATAAAGCAAATGTGCTTTGCACTTCCCGGCTCTGGCGACAAGTCGCCCAACGCTTAGAAAAGGAATATCCCGAAGTAGGGAAATGGATTAAAGACTACATCGGGTAATTTTCGGAGTAATTTTCGCTAAACTTACTGTAAGGAAACATACCCGCTTTCGTCAATCAGGTGCTTCCCGGCTGCCGACTGAAGCGATTCATAAATTTTGTAGGCCATAGATGACTTGTCCAAATCGGAACGAATAACGGCATATACTTCTGCAGTAAAAGGATATGTTCTCTTTTTTATGGTGTTCTTATCCGGCGTAACTCTGTCTACTGCAATCGCTTTGGCTATATTCTCCTTTACCATTTGTGCATTATAGTAATAAAGAGAATAACAAATACTGTTGACATCCGTCATAACCGTACTGAACACCGGCATCATCCCACCCAACATGGATTCTTCCGGCAAGTCTTTTATCTTTAATCCTTTCATAACCAATGATTCCATAAGTTCCTGACTGCCCGAAT
Source organism: Dysgonamonadaceae bacterium (assembly GCA_031289145.1). Classification (GTDB taxonomy): domain Bacteria; phylum Bacteroidota; class Bacteroidia; order Bacteroidales; family Azobacteroidaceae; genus Azobacteroides. The sequence continues at coordinate 579 of JAITQA010000019.1, forward strand.
TGGCATTTCGAACATAAGGATTTATCTGTGCATCTTTTCCTCCAACTTCCTTCCAATTGGTCAAATCACCTGTGTAAATATCTTGTATTTGCTTTATTGTCAATGATTTTATCGGATTGGAACGGTTGACGATGAATATAAAGGCGTCCAAAGCAACCGGTGTTTCAATCAGTGTAACACCTTGTTCTTCAGCATGTGCTTGCTCATCTCCCGACATTTTGCGTACGCTGAGAATAAAATCTACTTTTTTGTCAATAATATTCATAATTGCATCATGGGTTTTTGACGTTTTTATGCGTTCAAAATAGTCAAAATTAGCAGGAATATCCTCCCAATTTGGATAGATAGTATAGGTTCCGTCAAAGGCTTGCTCCCAATTATAACGGAATCCCAACAATTTGCAAGCGATTAAATTTTGCAAAGGCGCTGCTGCCGTAGATGCATCTACTTTCGGATAATTTTCTGTTGTAATACCCTCAATTGTAAAAGGAATTTCCACTGTCTCCTCATCACAGGAAAAAAGGATAAAACCAAGTAATACTACTGTTAACAAATTCAGATTTTTCATTTTCTTGTATTTTTATTGTTTATTAAAAATCAAATCGCAGTCCGCCGTGCAAGTTAAAAATAAGCGGTTTATCTTTCCGGATGGTCATTATTTCGCTTCCATCGTTGAAGAAATAAACAAATCCGGGTTCGATGAAAATACCTGCCGACCTGATAATCCGGTAATTGATTCCGGCATTGCCCACCAAAGAAATCGGCCATTCCGGCGTATCCAATTTTGTTTTTATACGGATACCGGTCGAATTTTCCTTTGTTTGTATTTCACCGTAAACACATTTTTCAAACATTCCGCCACCAGCCAGATAAACAGACCATTGTCCATAATTGTATAAAGTATAAGAAGCTTTAAGCGGAACGCCCAAATAGTGAAGATTTATATCATTTGTTGTAATCATATCATATTCAACGGATTTCCATGTTTCTTGCGAACCTGAATAAGTGTAGCTCAAACCGGTTTCTACAGCCCATCGGCCGGTAAGATTTTTACGAACAAATAAACCCAGATTAACCGGAAATTTATAACTGATACGAATCAGTTCGTCTTGTGAATGAGCAGCATTGGCAACATTCGAGCCAATATTATTTACATTGGAATAAGAACGCAATTGTATACTTTCATTTATAGCATTTCTATTCATATTTGTATTGCTTGCAAAAAAATTGCTCGAAGCCAATGCAATCTGAATATTTTTTCTATTGGTACAGCACGATAACCCTGGCTTTGCAGACATCAAATCATCAATATTAGCCATAAAATTCTCAGGAACAGTATTTTTTGTGAATATGGCCGTATCCTGTATTGTTTCACCAAGGATTCTGTTGTTTGTTTCGGCATGGAAAATCGTATCGGGAACTGTAATCGCTGCTGAAGGTCGAACTTTCTGCCGGAAGTTGGTTTTAATTTTTTCCACAAGAAACGCCTGTTTGATAATTTCTTCATTTGCTATATTTTCAAGAATCTCCGGATATAAATTTTTGTCTTCTTTCAAAATGAGAGCTTCCTTTTTATTTTCCGTTTGTTTGTGAATCAAAGGCAGCAAACAAAACGCAAGCGTCAAAATGGCGGCAACAGAAGCGGCAATCCGGTAAAATCTACGGGAAACAGCATTTTTTTTAGGTAATTCTTTGTCAAGCATCAACCACAAATCATTTTTCACCGGATGGTTATAACCGGAAAAATGTTCTTGTAAAAAATCCCTTAATCTGTCTTCTTCTTTATGCATGTTTAGAAATATATTCTTTTATCTGTTTTGTCAGGATAGCTTTCGCCCGCGACAGGCGGGAACGGGAAGCTTCTTCTTTGATTCCAAGTTGTTTCCCTATCTCTTTATGGGATAAATTTTCAAACATATATAAATTGAAAACAATCCTGTAACCGACCGATAACCGGGAAATATATTGCATCAAAACTTCTTTCGGAATGGTTCTCCAACTTGAAATATCCGGTTCTTCTTCAGGTACATCATAGTCCTGAATCGGAATGAAATTATTCCACAATTTGTTCTTTTTTAAAAAATATAACGATTCGTTACAAAATATCCGCTTCAGCCAAGCTTTCAGCGAACCTTCTTCACGGTATTGAAACGAATGAATAGCCGCAAAGACTCTAATGAACCCGTCATGCAACACATCTTCGGCAAGCATTTCATCGCCGGTATAGCGGAAACAAATGCCCATCGCGTATTGTGAATAGGTTTCATAAAGCTTTTTGAAAGCGTCTTTTTCACCGGACTTACATTTTTCTATAAGCTCCTTTTCATTCATCAATTCCTATACTCTGTATTATAAATTACGGAAAATGAAAAACGTGGCGTTAATAAATATTAAATTTTTTCGGACAATTCTATCCAACGCATGGTTTTACAGTCCAATTCCGTTATGATTTGGCTGATGCGTTGTGATTTGGCCAACAAGTCTCCGGATGATAAAGTTCCGCTCGACAATTCAACTTCCAAACGGGATTGTTCGGCTTCCAGTTTCGGGATTTCCGTTTCCAAAGTTTCCAATTCTCGTTTTTCCTTGAAGGAAAGTTTCTTTTTAGCAGTATCGGAAGAAGAAGATACCGGTTTTTCTCCCTGTTTCTTTTTTACGGTGTCCGGTTCCCCTTTTGCCACCTCACGATACTGCGAATAATTTCCCGGAAAATCCCTAATTTCGGCCTGTCCCTTGAAAACCAATACATGGTCGACCACTTTGTCCATGAAATAGCGGTCGTGAGAAACCACAATCAGACATCCTCCAAAAGAAGCCAGGTATTCTTCTAATATATTTAAAGTGATGATATCCAAATCATTGGTAGGTTCGTCCAAGACTAAAAAATTCGGATTTTTAATTAAAACCGTACAAAGATACAAACGCCGTTTCTCGCCACCACTGAGTTTATGCACAAAATCGTACTGTTTTTCAGGAGCGAAAAGGAAGTGTTGGAGAAACTGAGAAGCCGTCAATTTGTGTCCTCTTCCCAAATCAATCACTTCCGCAATGTTTCTGACTACGTCGATTACCTTCATGCCTTCTTCGAATTGCAAGCCGTTTTGCGAATAATAGCCGAAATTGACCGTCTCTCCAACATCAAACGAACCGGCGTCGGGTATCGTTTCACCAACCAACATTTTAATGAAAGTCGATTTTCCGGTTCCATTATTGCCCACGATACCTAATTTTTCGTATCGGGCGAAAACATAATTAAAGTCTTCCACAATCCGGATATTCCCAAACGATTTGGAAACATGCTTGGCTTCAAATATTTTATTGCCTATATAAGAAGCCTTTACTGCTAACTTCACATCGCCGCTATTTCTATCCTGTTGCAGTTTTTCCGCCAAATCGCGGAAAGCGTCAATCCGGGCTTTGGCTTTGGTAGCACGCGCCTGCGGTTGTCGGCGCATCCATTCCAATTCCTTACGAAACAAGTTGTTGGAGCGTTCCAAATCCATATTTTGCACATCAATGCGCTCCTGACGTTTTTCTAAATAGTAATTGTAACTTCCTTTGTACTGGTAGAGTTGCCTGTCGTCGATTTCGATGATTCCGGAACAAATCCTGTCTAAGAAATAGCGGTCGTGGGTAACCATCAGGAGCGTCGTTCGCGAATGGCCCAGATAATCTTCCAACCATTCCGTCATTTCCAAGTCGAGGTGATTGGTCGGTTCGTCGAGAATGAGCAAATCCGGCTCACAAATCAGGACATTGGCCAAGGCTACCCGTTTCAGTTGTCCTCCGGACAATTCTTCCGTTTTCTGGTTGAAATCGGTAATTTTGAGGCGGGAAAGGATTTGCTTCGCCCGTTGTTCGTAGTCCCAGGCTTTCAGTTGTTCCATCCGGGTCAGCAAGTTTTCCAGTTTGCCGGGTTCGCCCGAAACCAAAGCGTCTTCATATTCGGCGATAGTTTTTACTGTTTCGTTGTCGGAATAAAAACAGGCTTGGAGAACCGTCAGTCCGGCCGGATATTGCGGGTCCTGGCTCAGGTAAGCGAGCCGCAAATCACGGCGGAAAACCACTTCTCCGGAATCATAATCCTCTTTTCCGGCAATGATATTGAGTAAAGTTGTTTTTCCCGTTCCATTCTTGGCAATCAAACCGATGCGCTGGCCTTCGGCAATACCGAAAGAAATATCGGCGAATAAAAGAAGGTCCCCAAACGATTTGGTCAGGGCGGATATTTGTAAATAAACAGACATGAACTTGGATTTTTCGACAAAGATAACCAATTAAATTTATATCCTATTGTTCTTTATCCATAAAAATTCCCGATTCTTTCAGAAATTCCAAAGGCGTTTGGCTGATTATTTTTTTGAATACATGGAAAAAAGAACTCCTGGAATTGAATATGAAATCATTGTGCGAAGAAGGTTTCCGCACCTACGGACAAAACAAAACGAATATACCGGGAATGTAATAGTAAAATAAAAATATCTTGTTTTTTGTATCTGTACGCTGATTGTATGTTGTACGCCTCGTGCCTCATCTTACCGAAAACCATTTTCTTTCCGCTGTTCACCCATATTTATTAGCGTTCATCCGTTTATTTGTTTTACTTTGCGCCGGAAACAATATCAAACAGATTGCAGATGAGAAAAAGTGTCGTTTTGTTGGTTGGAATGATTTGCCTCCTTTCGGTAAACTATACACAGGCTCAGAATCAGGATAGCCTTTTGGTGAAGGAAAACTATTTCGGAGCGCCTTTGCCGAAAGTCCTGAAAGACTTTGAAACCAAATACGGATTGCCGCTGAAATACGATTCTGCGCTGGTTGCCGACTATACTTTCGATTACCTGTATCTCGGAACGGAACGCCACCTTGCATTCGATGTTATCTTCAGGGTAATAAAAGAACTGTCATATTATACAGACGAGAATGGCTTCTTCTGCATCGTCCTGACCAAAAACCTGCCAAAAAACCGGACAAGGGTGGAAAACAAGCGTTACGAAGGAGTCGCTACTCAACACAACATCACCATTACCGGCAGAATCAAAGACCAGACCAACGGCGAATTTCTGCCTTTTGCAACCATCTATGTAGAGGCTTATCCCACTATCTCCACAAACACTAATACCGATGGTTATTTCACTTTATATAATGTTCCGTCCGATACGGAAACATTGGTATTCAAATATTTGGGCTACGAAACGCAATATTTTTATTTATCTCCCGAAATCAAGGTGAAAAATCTGTTTGTGGAATTGCAACCCGCCATCAATACCTTGGACGAAGTGGTGATTGTGACGGAAAGGGAAGACGTTTTGAAAATTCCCGAACTTTCCATCGGAGTCATTCAAACCACTGCCGCCAAAATCGCCGATTTGCCTGCCTTGGGCGAAAAAGATATTTTCCGAACATTCCAATTGATGCCGGGCATTTCCGCAGCCAACGAATCGTCGGCGGGAATGTACGTGCGCGGCGGAACACCCGACCAGAATCTGGTTTTATACGACGGATTCACCATTTACCATCAGGAACATTTGCTGGGTGTTTTCAGCGCTTTCAATACGAATGCAGTGAAAGATGTGCAGTTGCACAAAGGCGGTTTCGACGCCAAACACGGCGGACGCTTGTCGAGCGTGATGGAAATCGTCGGCAAAACGGGAAACGACAAATCATTCAATATCGGCGGAGATGTCGGTTTTTTAGGGTTCAACACATTTATGGAAATACCGTTCAAAAACGAGAAAGGTTCGTTCTTCGTTGCCGGAAGGCGCTCCTTCCAAAGTTTCATGTACGATACATTCACCGACGTATATTCCGAAAACGCACAATCGTCAATGGGCGGTCCCGGCGGACAGTTCAACCAACGCAATCAGGAAAAACCGGAATCGTATTTTTATGACCTCAACGCCAAACTGACTTACAATCCCACGAAACGGGACATTGTTTCACTCAGTTTTTTCAACGGCGAAGACGTCCTCGACAATTCCCGCGAAAGTTTCGGCAGCTCGTTCATGAGCGGAAGCCTTACCGACAAAACCAATTGGGGGAATGTCGGCAGCAGCCTAAAATGGTCGCGCAACTGGGACAACCGCCTTTATTCCAATCTCTTGGTTTCGTTTTCCAACTATTATAGCCTGCGCGACCGGCAAAACAACATGACGACTTCCAGCAGTACGAGCCAGAACAACAACATAGCTGTGATGTTCGACCAGAATACGGACGAGCACAACAATTTATGGGATTATTCGTTGAAATTCGATAACGAATACAAAATCAACGGGAAAAACAAATTGGAATTTGGGCTAAATTATTCCAATTACCGGATTGATTATCGTTATTCTCAAAGCGAAACGGTGAATATCCTGAACATGCAGAACAAGGGGAATTTACTTTCGGCATACATTCAAGACCGGTGGACGATGGGCGAAAAACTGACTGTCCTGCCGGGAATCCGGTTTTCTTATTACGGCGTTACTTCGAAAATCTACCCCGAACCGCGTTTGCAAGCCTTTTATAAAATCAATAAACGATTGAATCTGAAAGCTTCTACCGGATATTACTACCAGTTTGTGAACAGGATTGTGCGGGAAGATATTTCCGCCGGAAGCCGCGATATATGGTTGTTGTCCGATGATAGCGGGATTCCGGTCAGCAGCGCCGTCCATTTTGTCGCCGGAGGAAGTTACGAAACAAAAGATTATCTGTTCGATGTGGAAGCTTATTATAA
>JAITQA010000085.1 GCA_031289145.1 Dysgonamonadaceae bacterium
CGTCGTATCGTCATTGCGAGGGCGAAGCCCGAAGCAATCCGGAGAAAGAGATGTAGTAATTAGATTGCTTCAGCCTTCGGCTTCGCAATGACGGCAAAATATAATTTACTTAACAGTAGCGTGACAATTAAACTTATTGAATGGCAGCTATTTTACTTGCTTCCTGAAATTTTTAATTTTTTTTATACAAATAATCCGAAAAAAATACCTACATTTGCACGCAATAAAATTCTAAAGCATTTTTCACTATGTCATTTATTGCAGATAAAGTTGTTATGGATGGATTAACATTTGACGATGTATTGTTAATCCCCGCCTATTCGGAAATATTACCGCGCAATGTCAATCTCGCGAGCCGGTTTTCGAAAAATATCCAATTGAATGTTCCAATGGTTTCGGCCGCTATGGATACGGTTACCGAAGCAAAATTAGCTATCGCTATTGCACGCGAAGGCGGTATCGGAGTTATCCACAAAAACATGAGTATAGAAGAACAAGCCAAACAGGTGCGTTCTGTAAAACGAGCCGAAAACGGTATGATTTCCAATCCTGTAAGCATAAAGAAAGGAAAAAAAGTTAGAGATGCACTCGCTTTGATGGCTGAATACAAAATCGGCGGTATTCCGGTGGTAGACGATTCCAATCATTTAGTGGGAATTGTCACCAATCGTGACCTGCGTTTTCAGCGCAACTTAGATTTATCAATCGACGAAGTGATGACCAAAAAAGATTTGGTGATAACGAATCAGTCAATTGACTTGGAAGCGGCAACTGAGATACTGCAACAACACAAGATTGAAAAATTGCCCGTAGTCGATAGCGATAACAAACTGATAGGCTTAATTACGTATAAAGATATTACAAAAGCGAAAGATAAACCTTTTGCCTGTAAAGACGATAAAGGCCGACTGCGTGTTGCAGCCGGAGTAGGCGTTACCCACGATACGCTGCAAAGGGTAGACGCCTTGGTTCAGGCAGACGTGGACGCTATTGTTATCGACACAGCCCACGGACATTCTGCCGGTGTAGTGGAAATGCTCAAAGTAGTAAAAAAGACTTATCCGCAGATAGATGTAGTGGTAGGAAATATTGCGACAAGTGAAGCGGCAAGACTTTTGGCCGACAATGGAGCTGATGGGATAAAAGTAGGAATAGGCCCCGGTTCTATTTGTACTACCCGGATTATTGCCGGAGTCGGCGTTCCCCAACTATCAGCGATATATGAAGTAGCCAAAGAGCTGCAAAACACCGGGATACCCATCATTGCCGATGGCGGTTTACGTTATTCCGGCGATATTGTGAAAGCTTTAGCTGCAGGCGCTTACTCCGTTATGATGGGTTCGTTGTTAGCCGGCGTCGAAGAATCTCCGGGTGAAACGATTATTTATAACGGCAGAAAATTCAAATCCTATCGAGGAATGGGTTCATTGGAAGCGATGCAGAAAGGGTCTAAAGACCGCTATTTCCAGGATGTGGAAGACGACATAAAAAAATTGGTTCCGGAAGGAATTACAGCCAGGGTTCCTTTCAAAGGCGCTTTGTATGAAGTTATCTACCAGATGGTCGGCGGATTAAGGGCAGGAATGGGTTATTGCGGTGCAAAAGATATTGAAGCGCTTCATCAAGCGAAATTTACCCGAATCACCGCTGCAGGAGTGGCAGAAAGCCATCCGCACGATGTAGCAGTTACCCAAGAAGCGCCGAATTATAGCTATAACAGGGGATAAATCTCCTGTTGCAAACAATAAATGATTAAAAAATTCGTTATAAAACACGTCTTGTCTTTTCAACAGGATAAAAATAAGAAAAACAGAAAAATAAAAGAATATAATGATTATGGGAAAGCGCTTTTTTTCTTGGGTTTTAGTTTTGTTTTCAATTTCAGTCATCGCCCAGACCAACGATCCGGTGATTATGAGAGTCAATGGTAAAGACATTAAAAAGTCGGAGTTTGAGTATTTTTATTACAAATACAACAGCGAGGACGTTGTTGACAAAATCACGCTGGATGAGTACATTAAGTTATTCAAGAACCTGAAACTGCGTGTGGCTGCGGCAGAAGAGCAGCGGTTGGATACTACGGCGTCATTCGTCAGAGAATTGGCGGATTACAGGTCACAGTTAGCCCAATCTTATATAAAAGATTTGGCAATTGATGCGTCGATCGTAAAAAAAGAATACGACCGGATGAAAGATTTGGTTGAAATCAGCCATATACTTGTTGTGTTCCCGAATACGGAGAATACCGTTTTAAAAACTTTCCCGGCCGATACGGTAGCACCTTACAAAAAAGCAATTCAGCTACGCAACCGCTTGCTGAAAGGGGAAGATTTTGAAAAATTGGCGGCGGAATTTTCAGATGATACCGGTTCAAAAAAAGGTGAAAGACCCGGCTATTTAGGATGGTATTCCGGTTTAGGACTTGCTCCTTCGTTAGAAGATATAGCATTTACAACACCGGCAGGTAAAATCGGGACATTGGCTCGCTCCAGTTTCGGATACCATATTATTAAAGTCTTAAATAAAAAAGAAAATACGGGTCAGGTTAATGCGGCGCATATTTTGATTGAATGTCCGGCAGATGCCGATTCCATTCAGGTAGAAAAAGCGTCCAAAACAATCTATGATATTTATGACAGATTGATACGTGGGGAAGATTTTGCCAAAGTAGCCAAAACAGATTCCAATGACCCCGGCACTGCCTCTCAAGGAGGTGACTTGGGATGGTTCAGTCCTGTTAATATGATTCCGGAATTTCAAAAAGTGTTTAACGACTTGAAAAATCCGGGTGATATTTCTATTCCTTTCAAAACAAAATTCGGTTACCACATTGTGAAATTGTTAGACACAAAACCTGTTGAATCTTTTGAAGAGAAAAAGGATGAAATAGAAAATAAACTGCTTAGCGGCGGTTATTTCGTAGCTTTGCACCAGCAGGATATTGATAAATTAAAAGCGGAAAACGGATTTGTAAAAAATGAAGCGGCTTATAAAAAACTAACTACTGCCGCCAATACGATTTACCCGACTGATAGCCTGTTCTTTGACGTCTTCAAACAAGACTCGGAGGTCTTGTTTCAAGTCGGGAGCGAATCTTTTTCCATTGCCGAATTCATCCTGTTTTTGGAGAAAAATACACGTTCGGCATATTCCGTGTCAACCGAATTGTTGGTCGACAGATTAGAAATGTATGAAGTCCGCGCAATGCAAGAAGCAATTGACAAGTCTTTAGAAAGCAAATATCCGGATTTCAAAAATCTGATGCAAGAATATCACGACGGAATATTGATGTTTGAAATCAGTAACCAGGAAATTTGGGAGAAAGCATCTTTAGATACTGTCGGACTGGAAAACTATTTCGAAAAAAACCGAAATCAATTTGCCTGGGATGAACCTTACTTTAAAGGGTATGTGGTCTGGGTGAAAGACGCCAAAGTGAAAAAGAAAATGCTGAAAGAAATTGCTAAAATGCAGGAAGATGAAGCTGTTGAGTACTTGTATGAGAATTATAAGGTAGGAGACGTCTCTTATGTGAGTGCAGAAAAAGGATTGTTTAAGAAAGGAGACAATGCCTTTGTAGACGAACAGGCATTCAAATCGGGGAAAGCGGAAAATCCGGTCGGATACCAAGATTTCTTCCTTTTAGGGAAAGTCATAAACGCTCCCGAATCATACAAAGACGTACGAGGATTGGTCGTCACAAGTTACCAGGATTACTTAGAAGAAGAATGGCAGAAAAAATTGAACGATCAATATTCGATTGAAGTTAACCGGGAAATTTTAAATACAATAAAATGACATTCTTTAACAATCTATGAGGCTGATAATCCCGTTAGTTGTTGTATCTTTGCTGGCGATTTCATGTAATTCGAAATTAGATGTAAATGGGAACAGCGCTATTGTAAAAGTTAATGGTAAAGTACTGTACAAAAGTGATTTGGAAGAGAATATTCTTTCCGGTTTGTCACAAGAGGATAGTATTATTACCGCAGAGTATTATATACGCACATGGATTAACGATGTTTTATTATATGACATTGCGTTAAAAAATGTCTACAATGAGGAACATATAGCACGTTTGGTTGCCGATTACAAGAAATCTTTATTGGTCTATCAATATCAGGAGCGACTGATTAACGAAAAATTGACAAAAGAAATTAACAACGAAGTCTTACTTGATTATTACAACCATAATAAAAGTAAATTTAAATTAGACAGGCCATTGGTGAAGGGAATCTATCTGAAAGTTCCGATTGGCGCGTCTAATATAAATGAGGTAAGGAATTGGTACAAATCAACGACGCAAGCTGCAAGGGAGAAAATGGAGAAATACAGTATCCATAATGCAGCAAGTTACGATTATTTTACCGACAGATGGGTTGATTTTGAAGAATTGATGAACAACTGGCCTGTCAGTTATCAGAATGAAGATGCAATTGTCAATCATAATAAGTACATAGAGCAATGCGACAGTAGCTATTGCTACTTTTTGAATATTACGGATTTCCTTTTACGGGGAGATGATGCGCCGTTCGAATTTGCAAAGACCAGTATTGAAGAAATGCTGGTCAACCAAAGAAAAATTGAATTTCTGAAAAAAACAGAAGAAGATTTGTACGAACGCGCCCTCAAAAGGGGTGAAATAAAGTTTTACAAAGAATAACTTTAAATTTTTAAAATTAATGAGTAGAAAATTTTTCTTTTTAGCAGTATATTCGCTGATTTTTTCTGCCGGAATGCAACTATCTGCGCAAAGCAATCTGGTAGATGGCGTAATTTGGGTAATTGGAGATAACGCAATACTGCTGTCGGATGTAGAAAATGCCCGCATGGATATGGAATTACAGAAAACCCACTTATCGGGAGATCCCTACTGCACAATTCCCGAACAATTAGCCATTCAAAAATTGTTCTTACACCAAGCTAAATTGGACAGTATTGAGATTTCGGATTCGGATGTCAACCAGGAAGTTGAAGCCAGAATAAACTATTACATCGGACAAGCGGGTTCGCAGGAAAAATTTGAAGAATATGTTAACAAATCTGTTAATGAATACAGGAATGAAATTCGGAAAATATTGAAAGAGCAACAGACCGTCGGACGCATGCAACATGATTTAGTAAGTAAAGTGAAAGTGACTCCTTCCGATGTACGAAGCTATTTCAGCCGGATTCCTCAGGACAGTCTCCCTTATATACCCACTACGGTAGAAGTTGAAATCATAACAACCGAACCGACCATATCCATAGAAGAAACGGACGATATAAAAAGACGGTTAAGGGAATATACGGAATTGGTAACAAGCGGCCAACGGGAATTTTCCACCTTAGCCCGCGCTAATTCCGATGATAAAGCATCGGCTATCAGGGGAGGAGACCTCGGTTTCAGAAGCAGAACGGACTTATTGCCCGAATTTGCTACCGTTGCTTTTGAGCTGAACGACCCGAAACGAGTTTCACGTATTTTTAAAACGGAATATGGTTACCATATCGTACAATTGATTGAGAAAAGAGGTGACCGTATCAATGTACGTCATATTTTATTAAAAGAGCATGTAGAGACTGAGGCGCTGGATGCTGCGAAGTTGCGCCTGGATTCGATCAGGAACGATATCTTGAAAGAAAAAGGCGGAATAACGTTTGAAGAAGCGGCTACATGGTTGTCGTTCGATAAAGAAACACGCAACAACAAAGGCTTGATGGTAAATAATGACTACAACGGAAATATGGATAACAATAGCGAAAGATACAGAACTTCCCGTTTTGAGATGTCGGAATTGCCTGCCGAAGTAGCTAAAGCCGTAGACACACTGAAAATGGGCGAAATTTCCAAACCTTTCATCATGATAACGGACAAGCAGAAAGAAGTTGCCGCTATTGTGAGGCTAAAATCCCGTGTTGGCGGACATAAAGCAAGTTTGACGGAAGACTTCCAGGCGCTGAAATCTATGGCAAGTTCGGAAAAACAAACACAGGTTTTGAATGACTGGGTTACAAAAAAAATAAAAGATACCTATATCCGCATAAACGACAATTGGAAAAATTGCGATTTCGAAAGAAATGGATGGATACAATAGCAAAAATGTAAAAACTGTTCTGTTTTTGACACTCTTCGTAGCGGTCACTTTTCTTGGTATTTCACAAAATCGCCCCCCCGGAAACGGCAAGACGACAAAAGTGCTCATAGAAAATGCCGACTCTATCGAATTGGATAAAAATAACCGACCGGATGTCTACATCCTGAGAGGAAATGTAATATTCAAACATGACAGCGTATACATGTACAGCGACAGCGCTTACCTGTACAGTGTAACCAATTCCCTGGAAGCTTTCGACAACGTCCGGATAGAACAGGGCGATAGCCTGACAATGTCCGGCTCTTATCTGCATTATGACGCCAATATCAAATTGGCAAAAATGCGTAAAGACGTGGTTATGGTAAATAAAGGTGTAACGTTATTTACAGATAATTTTGATTACGACAGAATACAAAATCTTGCTTATTTCTTCGACGGGGGCATGCTTGTCGATTCAATCAACGAACTGACTGCTATTTACGGACAATATTCGCCCGACACAAAAATCGCTTTTTTCAAGGATGAAGTACGCTTACACAACCCGCAATTCGAACTTTCTTCCGATACCTTGAAATATAACACCGAAAGTAAAATAGCGTTTATTACCGGCCCTACGGTAATTGAATCGGATAGCGGAACGATACATTCACAAAGGGGATGGTATCATACAGTTACGGAAGAATCCATGTTATACGACCGCTCCTTAGTGCTTAGTAAAGACCAAACCAAGACCATTACCGCCGATTCGATATTCAACAACAGATCCGACGGATTTGTGGAAGCATTCGGCAACATGGTTTTGAATGACACGGTAAAAAAACTGATTCTAATGGGAAATTATGGCTACTACGACGAGGTGAAGAAATTTGCTTTTGCTACCGATTCTGCTCAATTGATCGAATTTTCACGGAAAGACTCTTTATTCCTTCATGCGGATACCTTGCAAATGACGACGATAGGTGAAGAGAGAGAAATGAAAGCTTTCCATGGCGTCCGTTTTTACCGGATTGACCTGCAAGGTGTTTGCGATTCCCTGCAATTCAATACCACCGATTCCATTTTGAATCTTTATAGAAATCCCATCTTGTGGAATTCCGGTTATCAAATCAATGGGGATACTATCAAAGTTTTTTTCAACGACAGTACGGTTGAAAAGATGGAAGTGCTGAATTATGCTTTTGCGATTGAAAAATTAGACACTACTTATTACAATCAATTAAAAGGTAGAAATCTGACCGCTTATTGTATTGCCGGAGAATTGAACAAAATAGAGGTAGAGGGAAATGTGGAGTCTATTTATTACCTCGCTGACGAAAGTGACTCTACACAATTGGACAGAAACAAAACGGAGAGTAACTATATGACTATCTATATAGAAAACCGGGAACCGGTAAAATTTGTTTGCTTCCCGCATACTGATATGGAATTATTGCCGCTTCCTTTTTTGACTTCGGAAAACCAATATTTGGGCGGTTTTATCAATTATGATTATCTTCGCCCCCAAAACAGAGCAGCTATATTCTCAAAAGTAGAAATGAAAACGGAGGATAAACCGCAACCCCGCAGAACGCGCAGCCGTTCCGCGAAATCACCATAATTACTTGACGTATGAGCGATATTATTCATTTACTTCCGGATTCGATTGCGAATCAGATAGCGGCAGGAGAAGTGATTCAACGCCCGGCTTCCGTTGTGAAAGAGTTAATTGAAAACGCGGTTGATGCAAAAGCGGACGCCATTCAATTGATAGTGAAAGATGCCGGACGCACCCTGATTCAGGTGGTCGATAACGGGAAAGGGATGTCGGAAACCGATGCCAGGATGGCTTTTGAGCGACATGCCACTTCCAAAATAAGCAAGGCAGATGACTTGTTTTCCTTACGTACAATGGGTTTCCGCGGAGAAGCTTTGGCCTCAATCGCCGCTGTGGCGCAAGTGGAAGTAAAGACGGCCAGGAAAGAAGATACAACGGGAACATTGATACAGATAGCAGCTTCACAATTGGAGAAACAGCAATCAATTGCGGCCAGTCAGGGAAGTATTTTCTCTGTAAAAAACCTCTTTTTCAACGTACCTGCCCGTCGAAAATTTCTGAAATCCAATGAAACGGAATTTAAAAATATCCTCACCGAATTTGAGCGGATTATTTTGGTCAATCCGGATATTTTTTTTGAACTCCGCCACAATGACACGGAAATTTTGAACCTCCCGGTTTCCAATTTGCGGCAAAGGATACTCAATGTCTTCGGAAAAAAACTAAATACACAATTGTTAAGTTTGCATGTGGAAACCTCTTTGGTATCCGTAAGCGGTTTTATTGGGATACCCGAATCCAGCAGGAAAAAAGGCGCTTTGCAATATTTTTTTGTAAACAATCGTTATATGCGTCATCCGTATTTTCACAAAGCGGTGATGCAAGCATTTGAGCCTTTTATTCCAGCCGGAGAAATGCCTAACTATTTCATTTATTTGTCCGTCAATCCGGAAAGTATTGATGTGAATATTCATCCTACAAAAACGGAAATCAAATTTGAAAATGAGCGTGCTATCTGGCTGATTATTTCTGCGGCCGTGAAAGAAGCTATCGGAAAATCGAATGCCGCACCCAGTCTGGAATTTGACCAGGAAGATGCTATCCGGATGCCGGTTTACGACAGAAAAAACAGGACTGAGGAAAGTCCGCAAATAAATCTGCATACCCATTACAATCCATTCAAGGAAAGCGGATACCGGCCGAAACAAACCTCGGATTGGGAAAAACTGTATGTTGGCCGACAGTTCCCGGAAATGCCTGCCGACGAACAGGGGCAACTACCTGTATTTTCGGAGGAAAAAACACGTATGCTCTCTTACAAAGGGAAATACATCATAATGCCTTTGAAGTCGGGACTGACAATTATCAATCAGCGGCGGGCGCATATCCGCATTTTGTTTGATGACTACATGCAAAGGATGAAACAAAAGCAAGGCATTTCACAAGGTCTTCTCTTTCCGGAAATTATTTCTTTTACGCCGCGCGAAGCAACAATACTTCCGTTTTTATTGGACGATTTGGCTGATATCGGATTCGATTTGGCTGATTTAGGGAATAACACCTATTCTATCAATGGCGTTCCTGCCGGTTTGGAAAATTTCGACCCTGTCGAAACCTTACAAGACATGACAGACCAGGCTTTAGAAACCGGTTGTGAAGTAAAAGAAGAAATAGCGGAAACCCTGGCCTTAAGTTTGGCAAAAAAAACAGCCATCCATTATGGCAAAGCCTTGTCGGATGAGGAAGCCGACAGCTTGATTGCCAAACTTTTTGAATCATCATCGCCCAATTATACGCCGGATGGGAAGTCCATCATTTCTATCTTTCCGGACGAAGAAATAGAAAAGCGATTCAAATAAAATCAATCAACCGGCTGAATAAGGCAGTAAACTCACTTCCTTAAAGGCATAGCTGCGTGCTTCTTCTTTAGCGGTAATCAGGTGTAAATAGCCATCATCAGACACCCTGTCGATGCGAGCAAGGAATTGACCGTTAGCGTCTTTGTAGAGATTGAAGCCTTTCCGGTAAAGGGAAGCATGATAAATGGCGCTTATTATTGCCGTTTCTCCCGCTTTTAGTTTTTCGTACCAAGTCAGGATAGATTCGACAATCGCTTCTAAGAGTATTACCACAGCTATATTTTTACCCAATATTTGTTTCAATGAAACCGGATTCGGAATAGCATCCCTGAATGTATCCTGGTTCACATTTAAGCCTGTTCCGATAACAGATTGAATAAATTTGTCACCCATTAATTCATTTTCAATCAATATACCGGCGATTTTCTTTTCTTCGTAATAAATATCGTTAGGCCATTTGATGCTCACCCTTTTTATGTAGGTATCCAATACGGATTTAATACCGATAGAGATGGCTTCTGAGAGGAGGAAATGCTGCTTGACAGGCAAAAAATCAGGATACAACAAGATACTGCAAGCAATATTTTTCCCCGGTTCGGATTCCCATGAAGTTCCCTGTTGGCCTCTCCCTGCCGTTTGATTTTCGGTAAAGACAACAGTACCTTCCTGTAAAGCCTTTTGTTTGGATAGTTGTTTCAAAAAAGCATTGGTCGAACCAAGTGTTTCAACTTTGAGAATATTCATCTTTGTATTTTTTAGATAATTTTAACGTATTCTTATAAAGATTTGGAAACAAAGGTAAGAAAATATTGGCTAAATATTCGGATTTATTCCGTATATTTGCTTCATCATTATAAATGACAACTCGTTGTTATTGTTTTGATAAAATTATGGAAGCGTTTTAGCTTATCCTTATCTTGATACCACCAGTTTCAGACTTCTGAGGATAAACAGTTTACAAACGCTCATGCTTCGTATATATACTCATGTATATATCCGATAGCGTGGGATGACTGTTTATTTAGAAGTCAGGTTCGTGGTGGTACCTCAAGATGAATAAACCAATGAGTTCCCACGCTTCTTGCGTTTTTAAATACTTCATTTCGGGGAATTAGTGAAGACAGGCTATAGTTTATGGAAAAAATTTCAATTTCAAATAATTCAGATGAATTACTAATTGGTCAAAATCACCAATTTCAAACCATCAATTTCTGTGATATTTCGGATATTGTTTATGATGCACCCTATTCCGTCGTTTACACAGCAAAAAAACATCATTTGTTGTTTAGCTCCTTATCCAAACTTACGCAACACTTGCCGGAATATTTTGTACAATGCAACCGGTCTGTAGTTATCAATAGCAAACAAGTTAAATCATTTGATAAAAAAACCGGAATCGTTCTTTTAAAATCCAACCGGTCTTATTTTGTTTCAATTCGAAGAAGAAACACCTTAGAAGCAGTATTGTCCGAAATACTGCGTTCGACACACCAATGAGCAACGTTCGACACACCTTCGTCAAAAAATGACAATAACATTCGGATTTATTGTTTATAATTGTACCGGATTCCGAAAATTAAATAATTTTGATGAAAACAAAAAGCAAGAGCGGAGAAAATGTCTTTGTTTCGTTCCTCAATTTATTGGGCGTAAAACACACATCAACATTTTCTACTAAATATTTCAACGAGCATCCGCACAAATACAACCTGTTCGGGCTTTCTAAAATGCTGTCGGACTACGGTGTTGAGAACGCCGCCACAAAAATTGCAGACAAAGAAAATGATATTTTTGAAATCCAAACGCCTTTTATAGCCCAGTTTGGCGGGGATTTTGTGCCGGTGTATCAGGTAAATTCCGATAAAATACGGTATATCTGGAAAGAAAAAACAACCGCAATAGCTATTGACAAATTTTTAGATGCCTGGTCGGGCGTGATCCTGTTGGCAGAACCGGCCGAAAATGCCGGCGAACCCGCCTACAAAGCAAACCGAAAAAAAGAACTGTTGCACGCCACACAGCAATACCTCTTATTGTCCGCCATCACTTTATTGCTTGTCTTAGCCTGTATCACAAACAATCTATTCACCACCCCCGTCCCCACCGTCCCAATAGTCCTTACAGTCCTTAATCTTTCAGGCATCTACATCAGCTATCTATTGGTTCAAAAACAACTGCACATCCACAGCAGCTACGCCGACAAAATATGCTCCCTCTTCAAACAACACGACTGCAACGACATCTTAGCATCAAAAGCCGCCAAACTCTGGGGCATTTTTGGCTGGAGCGAAATAGGCCTTGGCTATTTCACAGCCAACTTCATCATCTTAATCTGCTTACCATCCTTCACCTCCTGTCTGGCGCTTATCAATATCCTGGCCCTGCCTTACAGTTTCTGGAGCGTCTGGTATCAAAAATTCATAGCCAAACAGTGGTGCGTGCTTTGCCTGATAGTACAGGTCTTGCTCTGGCTTATTTTTGCAGTAAACCTCGGATTTGGATGGATACAATTGCCGGATTTCAGCACGACAAGTTTAATTAATTGGCTGATTATCGCCTGTATTTTCGGCACAATAATTTTGAGTATCAATATTTTAATTCCGAGTTTGAGCAAAGGAAGGTTCGTAAGTTACTTAAAGCAGGAAATCAACAGCATCAAGGCCGATGAGGCGGTATTCCG